>CAUZRH010000276.1:0-2997 GCA_963582115.1 Dehalococcoidia bacterium | reverse complement strand
GATCGTCCGGCCAGTCCACAAACGGCGGGAGTGATGCGCTGGCGGGTAGGCCGATTCGTACCGCTGCGACCGGTTTGAGGTCGCGGCGCTGGACCACGGCGTTGGTGAAGTGGGTCGTGCCGATCATTGCTGCGTCGATATGTGCCGGGCCGTCGTCCAGGGAAGCGATCAGATCTTGTAGGGATCTCAGAACGCCAGAGGTGACATCTTCGGAAGTCGGCGATTTGACGCCCGCAATCACCCGGTCGTCCTCAATTAATACGGCGTCCGTGTTGGTGCCGCCGACGTCGATGCCAATACGCCTCATCGGGTCTCCCCCGCCCCAAACAACGACTCAAACTCCATGTCATACCCAAACGCTCTTGGCCCAACATTTTGCAGGCCGCGCTCTGACGTCAATATTGGATCGGCGGGCAATGCGATGATCGAAACTCGCTGGCCGTAGCGCAGCGTTTCCGTGCCAATCGCCTCGCCTGAGAGTGTGTCCATGACGCAGATGAGTTCCGGGACGGTCGCCGCCGGGACGCCGTCTCGCAGTCCGATGGCGAACTCGTTCTGGAACTCCAACCGGAACTCGGATCCGGTGTCTTCGTCCAGCCCGTCGATGGTTGCGCTGCCTCGCAAGAAACCCTCGGTGGCACGACGGTCTATGTCGGTGATCTTGCCCTTGAACAACAGAACTCCGCCCTCGTGATCCAGCGCCGCCTTTATAGGGTCCTCGTGTGACACCCGGGCGTCCTCAACGACACGCCCTAGGTCAATCGCCCGGGTAGTTGTGTAAAGAATCCCCCAATCCTTGACCTCTTTGCCGGACCTAGGGGCTTTGCAGGTAGCGGCGGTAGAGCCGACTTCCGTGCATATCTTGCGACTGATGCGCTCCATCCACTTCCAGCTTGCGGCGCGGGCGACGATAGTCTCATTGTCCCGAATGTCGGCCAGGCAGAGCGGGAACATCTGCAAATCGCCGATGGCGAAGCTGGTCATCTGCGCCTCAGGAAACGCCCGGCCCATCGCGTCGGCATCCACTATGGGGAGGCCCGTCACGGTAGCAACCATCAGGGGCTGGAGGGCGTTGGCTCCGCCGATCTCAAGCGCCATCACGGCGTCGAACTTGCGACCCAGGTACTCCTCCATCATTCGCACCGGCTTTGCGGCGAAATCGTGGTCGCGCAATCGCTCCTGACCTACGAGGGGCGCACCCATGCTGGAAACGACAGCTACAAGGTCGTTGTCGCCGAGCGTCTTGGGATCGATCAGGTTGATCCGTTTGCCCGTTTTGTACTGTTCTCGCACATTCAAATACGAGTAGTACGGGCTTCCGCCGCCACCTGCGCCAAGGATCCATGCACCAGTCGAAAGTGGGGTCAATTCTTCCGGCTGTATCTCTCTGGCATCAACCATTGGTTTTGCGTGCCTCGTAGTTGTCGAAAGCCTTCTGAACCATCGGACGGCGTCGGCCTTCAGGCGTCTCGAGCGTGTATCCGGGGTCGCTCTCGCCGATCGAACTCAAGTTGTAGAGCGGGAACGCTCCCTGGATGTGCTGGGTGAAACCCTGAGCGTCCTGCATCTGGTTGATGGCCAGCTTGATCATGCGTAGCTGGAACGGATCATTTGCCGCAACCCGCGCCGCATACGCCATCGACTCCTCTTCTAGTTTGTCCTTTGCGAAAACCTGGTTTACGTATCCAAGTTCCAATGCCTCCTGAGCATCCACAAATCGACTCTCGAATAAGATCTCCCGGGCCTTTCGGTGATGCATCTCCCACGGCACTGAGAAGTACTGGAAGTTGGCCGGTAAGAACATGGCGTCCTCTGCGGCAAATACGACGTCCATTGCGGACGAGATGATCCATCCGGCGAAGATGCAGTAGCCCTGCACGGCTGCGATGGTCGGCTTGGGAAGATTGCGCCAGCGCAGCGACTTCTCGATGTTCTGGTCAAATCCGCGTTTGTACTTGCCTCTCAATCCTTCTTCTATCGGGCGTTCTTCGCGATCGGCCAGCTCCTCAGGCGTGCCCAGGTCGTGACCTGCTGAGAAATGGTCCCCCGCGCCCGCCAGGACTATCGCCCCGATGCTGTCGTCTTCCCCTGCGTATCCAAAGGCGTGGTCCAGCTCTTCAAGCAGGATCCGACTCTGGGCGTTCCTGTATCGAGGGCGATTCAAGACGATCCGGGCGACCCGGTCGTGTTGCTCGTATGTGATCTGTTTGTAGTCGCTGGGCGGCATCATGCGCTCCCGCTGCTCTTGTTGCGTTCAGTTAGAAGGTCCGGCGCCCGTGACGCCTCGATCGAGAAGGTCCCTGTATTCGTCTTCGTCGATGTTTAGAAGCCGATGTAAAACATTTTGAGTGTGTTGTCCCTGCAATGGCGCGTGGCGTTGAACTGCAGCTGGAGTGTTGGAGAACTGCGCCGGTATGCCGGCTTGAGGATGGATACCAGCTTCTGGATGCTCTACATCCACGATGAATCCTCGTTCGCGTAAAGCTTCGTCGTCGGCGACTTCGAGGGCGTCGTGTACCGGAGCCGCTATTACGCCTGAGTCAGAGAGTTGAGCAGCCAGAGCATCGCGCTCCTGCGCTGCGACCCACGCGCTGATCTGAGCATCAAGAGCATCCTCGTGGGTCTTACGAGCAGCATTATCGACAAATCTGGGGTCGGTCACCCACTCTTCGTGAGCCGCGATCCGGCACAACGTCTCCCACTGGCGCTGTGACTCTGCGGCAAGGGCGATCCACCTGTTGCCGGAGGTCGCATATATGCCGTGCGGGGCGAATGTCATGTGTCGATTACCGAGTCGTCCCCGTACGTTCCCGGTCATGCGCTCCTCAAGCAGGGCGTCGCCGATGAAGGCAATGCTGGACTCCTGCATAGATAGATCGACGTACTGTCCCTCGCCCGTCATCTCCCGGTGCATCAGCGCCGTCACGATTCCGGCGAAACCGTTCAACCCGGCGGCGGCGTCCGGGTACATCTGCCCGGAGTTGAGCGGCGACCCGT
>CAUZRH010000275.1:0-2997 GCA_963582115.1 Dehalococcoidia bacterium | reverse complement strand
AAGAGGGGCGGCGCATTAAGCGCCGCCCCTCTTCTGAATCTACTAAGGCAGCCTCTGCTCTAGATAAACAGGGGGCCGAAGATCACGGACACGACCGCCATCAGCTTCAACAGGATGTTGATGGCCGGGCCGGAAGTGTCTTTGAACGGGTCGCCAACAGTGTCACCGGCAACCGCAGCAGCGTGTGCGTCGGTGCCCTTGCCGCCGTGGTTACCAAGTTCCACGTACTTCTTGGCGTTGTCCCACGCGCCGCCTGCGTTAGCCATAAAGATGGCGAGCAGGAATCCGGACACGATGGAACCGATCAACAGTCCGCCCAACGCTTCGGCGGAGACCAGAGCACCAACAAGCACCGGCGAGATCACGGCGATCAGTCCCGGTAGGAACATCGCCTTTAGCGCGCCCTGCGTGCTGATGTCCACAGCGCGAGCGGCGTCCGGCTTGACGCCTTCTTTGCCCTCACGCAGTCCGGGAATCTCACGGAACTGTCGTCGCACTTCCACGATCATGGCGTTGGCAGCAGTGCCGACCGCCTGCATCGTCAAAGCAGCGAACAGGAACGGCAGCATGCCGCCGATGATCATTCCGACCAGAACCTGCGGCTCGACGATAGACAGGTCTTTCGGATCGATCCCTGTCACGGTCACGTAAACCACCATGAGCGCCAGCGCCGTCAGGACAGCTGACCCGATGGCGAAACCTTTGCCAGTTGCGGCCGTGGTGTTACCTAGGGCGTCTAGGGCATCGGTACGCTCACGTACCTCAGGATCAAGGTGCCCCTGCTCGGCGATACCACCGGCGTTGTCTGCGACAGGTCCGTAGGCGTCCGTCGCAAGCGTGATGCCGAGCGTCGAGAGCATCCCAACAGCGGCCAACGCTACACCATAAAGCCCGGCAAGCTCATCAGCGATGAGGATTCCGGCCACGATAGCGAACGCCGGGATCACGGTGCTAAGAAGGCCCATCGCAATTCCGGCGATGACAACAGATCCAGCTCCGGTCTCAGACTGTTTCGCTATCCACTGGGTTGGTTTGTTCTCGTAGGAGGTGAAGTATTCAGTGGCGGTGCCGATCACCTGACCGACAACCAGACCCGTAACCACCACCCAGAACAACTCAAATGGCAGATCGAGCCACAGGATTATCAAGGCTATCGCGGCGAGCGCCAGGATTCCGGCTCCGAAAATACCCGTGCGAAGCGACCAGAGCAGTCTGCCCATGGAGGCGTCCGGCCCGGTGCGCACCAGGAATGTTCCGATGATCGAGGTGATAATGCCAATACCGGCGATCGCCATAGGCAAGACCAGCAATGCAGAATCGAATCCACCATCCTGTAGCGAGAAGAACGCTGCGCCAATAGACGCCAGAGCCAGTGAGGCGATCATCGCCCCGACGTACGACTCGAACAGGTCCGCCCCCATACCCGCCACGTCGCCAACGTTGTCGCCAACGTTATCGGCAATGGTTGCCGGGTTGCGGGGGTCGTCTTCAGGAATGCCGGCCTCTACCTTGCCGACGAGGTCAGCTCCAACGTCCGCAGCCTTGGTGTAGATGCCACCACCGACACGGGCGAAGAGAGCGATCGAGGATGCGCCAAAGGCGAAACCGGCCACGATGTTCGGGTCCCGGAAGATGCTCCAGAGGATCACAATTCCAAGCAGGCCAATACCGGTGACGGTCAGTCCCATTACGGTACCGCTGCCAAACGCGACACGCAGCGCCGGGTTCAACCCGTCCTGCGCAGCCGTGGCAGTACGGGTGTTTGCCCGCACTGCGATGCTCATGCCGACGTAACCGGCGAGGGCTGACCCTATGGCTCCGAGAAGGTATGCAACGGCCGTCCAAGGGCCTTCCACGTCAACCCCTGCGGTTCGGGCCTCGTTATTCAGGACTTCGATCTTGTCGTTGTCTAGGACGTTGAAGTCAACGAACAGAGCTATGATCACGGCCACAATGACCACAAACACCGATAGGATCATGTATTCGCGTTTCAGGAAGGCATTCGCGCCTTCCTTGATCAGTTGACCAATCTCACGAACTTCGTCCGAGCCTTGGTCTTTCCGGAGCACCCCCATCGCCGTTATAGCCGCGGCGATCAGTCCGATCACCCCAGCCGCAATAGCGAACCAGAGAAGCTCCGGAGCGTCTTTCATCGGCTCCAAATGTATTTCCCCTTAAAGAATCAAAGGCGGATCAAGTCCGCCCTCGGGACATTCATTGGGTATCTAACGCTCACGTATCGAGCGGCAGAAAGCGGCGTTCCTCACGTGAGGGAACGAGCGTGAATTCCAACGTGAAACGCTATCACCCACAAGGTTCAAGGGTCAATGAAATTCCATTACCAATTACGACATTCGTAATCAATACGCTGACCACTATCGTCGTTGTAGCTTCAAGCGTGTCACGTCGGTGTGAAAACAGTCCGGTATTCGAGTAGATCTAATCGATTTCCCCGGATTGTAGATTGATACACGGGCATACGGCGTCAGCGAACGTTGCAACGACCTTCAGCTTCGACCACGGTGTCCGCCACAGGGTCAAATGTCCAACTGAAGGCAAAGAGGCCGATACTCGCCCGCAATTTCCAGACGCCATCGACATTGGGTCACCATGCTGTAGTTGTTGGGAGGGCTGTCACACCCGGCGGCCGCAAGGAGTTCCCGTACCCGATCACCGGCCTGCGCCGACGTGAGATTCCCCGGGGACGATCCGCCATCTCCACTCCTGCCACTACAAGCCGACGACAACATCAGAATCATCACGCCTGCAAAGAGCAGAAGTACCCATCTGGCTCCCATCCTGGCCACCCCGGATTTCGCGTCTACGCACCCACAAATGAGAAGCACGCCGACCCATCCATCGGACCTTAAACCGTATCAGTGCAACGCCCGATACGGCGGCGTCATACCGTGTCGATTACGTGAGCTTCTATCCACCTGGGGCTGGAGCACTGGAGACCTTGGGACCTTCCCGAATATCGGGCGCTCCTCAACGAAT
>CAUZRH010000274.1:0-3006 GCA_963582115.1 Dehalococcoidia bacterium | reverse complement strand
GCCGCCATTACCTGCCCACAACATTACGACCGAGACCAATAGTATCGGGAAGACGACCCGTTTTAGTTCGCTGTCAGATTCATGTTTCTGTAAATGGTGATTCCTTTTGGGCGCTAGTGTAATAAGAGAGTTCGGGTCGGGACTGTTGCCCTGGATACCGTTGGCGAATCCGACAACATCAACACTACCGAGCATCCGATGTCCCGTGATGTCGGTCCACCGGTGAAAGGGGTGCGGGGCGACCCGATTCGACCGATTGCGACCGACTGCAACTTCCCCTGCGTGAAGTAACGCGTGCCCACCCCGCGACTCGCCTATCACCCCGGTGTCGCTACTTTGACTGGTCGCGATATACGGGCGCTACCGCCGCCGGAGTTACACTACCGGGCCTGTACGTATACGCCGGGTGATTAGCCCGGATTCGATCTCTACCGAACCGAAATAAGCGCCTAAAAGACGGAGAGAGCCTTGCCCCGACACACGCGACTCGAAGTCCTGAACGGCGTACATGATGCCGGCGTGGTTCCCATATTCTATAACGGGGACTTCGACACAGCCCGGTCCATCGTTAACGCCTGCCGTGAGGGCGGGATTCGGGCCATCGAGTTCACCAACCGCGGGGATCATGCCTGGGAAGTGTTCTCGGAGCTGGATCGTTGGGCCGCTGTTGATGCACCGGATGTGATCCTTGGCGCAGGTTCAATCCAGGACGCCCCGACTGCGGCTCTCTATATCGCCAACGGGGCCAACTTCATCGTTAGCCCGGCGACCGACGACGAGACCGCCCGACTCTGCAACCGTCGCAAGATCGCTTACATGCCGGGCTGTGGCAGCGTGACAGAGATCGCACATGCCGAGGAACTGGGCTGTGACATAGTGAAACTGTTCCCGGGCGATTCGGTCGGTGGACCAGGGTTCGTTAAAGCCGTGCGTGCGCCGATGCCGTGGTCGTCGATAATGCCTACCGGCGGCGTGAACGGCGAAAGAGACTCACTAAAAGCATGGTTCGACGCCGGTGTACCCGCAGTCGGCATGGGTTCGGCGCTGATTTCCTCAGACATCCTCGCCGCCGGTGCGTGGGCCACGCTGTCCGAGCGTTGTAGGGACGTGCTTTCCACGATCAAAGAGCTACGTGCCCGATAAGTAATCGCCAATCCGCCATATCAATTCCCAGATCAAAATCAAGCACACAAAGGAACGCCACGTATGGCACTTGATCCAAAGGTCAGAGAGTTTACTGCGGAGAACCACAAGGCCGTCTTAAGCACCTACCGGCGTGACGGCGCGACCCAGATGAGCATCGTCACGACCGGCCCCTTGAAAGATGGCGTGGGATTCTCCACGACACTGGATCGTGCAAAGCTTCGCAACCTTGAACGCGATCCCCGCTGCTCGCTCCTGGTGTCCAAGGACAGTTGGTGGGGCTACGTCGTGCTGGAGGGTCGTGCGGAGATCATCTCCTCGCAGACTGCCAGCGCGGATGACCTGCGGGTCGCCATGCGGGAGGTGTACCGCGCAGCCGCGGGTAAAGAACACCCGGACTGGAACGAGTACGACGAGGCGATGAGGAAAGAGGATCGTGCCACGGTGATAGTGATCCCGGACAAGGTGTACGGCACGGCCCTGTAACCCGCCCACCGGCCCTCAACTAACCAGAGAATCAGCAACGGAGACGGCACACCGTCATGGCCCATAGTTTTGTGACAATCGGCGAGGTCCTCCTGCGCCTGACTACCCCGCGGAGCGAGCGACTCACGCAGGCCCGCCAGTTTGACGCCATCTACGGCGGGACCGAGTGCAACGTAGCGGTCGCACTGGAGCAGTTCGGCGTCGATCCTTCCCTGATCTCTCGTGTTCCGGATAACGACATCGGCCAGGCGTGTGTGAACTACATCCGCCAGTACGGCGTCGACATGTCAGGCGTGATCCGGAATGGCGACCGCCTTGGGCTCTATTACCTTGAGATCGGTGCATCGGCACGACCGTCCGCAGTGGTGTACGACCGTGCGCGATCGGCGATGTCCGAGATCGAGCCCGGGATGGTGGACTGGTCTGCGGCGCTAGAAGGTAAAGACTGGTTCCATTTCTCCGGGATCACATGTGCCATCTCTGAAAAGGCGACCGAAACCGTGAAAGCCGGGTGCGAGGCGGCAAAAGCGGCAGGGATCACCGTCAGTACCGATTTCAACTACCGGAGCGCACTGTGGAGCCCGGAAGAGGCCGCAAAGCGCCTGGACCCGCTCATGCAGTACGTGGACGTCGCCATCGGCAGCGCACGTGACCCGATCCTCGGCGTGATGTTGGGGCGAGACGGAAACATCGAACCGGACGATCGCAGCGCCGATGCTTACAGCCCTTTTGTGGATGCGGCCGTATCAAAGTACGGGTTCAACAGGGTAGCGCTGACGATCCGGGACATTATCTCAAGCGATCGAAACGACTGGCAGGGCGTTGTCTTCGATGGTTCGGAGATAGCGTTGAGCCGTCGGCATGAGCTAGAGATCGTTGACCGCGTTGGCGGCGGCGATGGGTTCGCTGCGGGTGCGATCTGGGGCGTCATGAACGGCTGGGGGGCACAGCAAACGGCAGACTTCGCTGCGGCGTCCGGCGCGATAGCGCACACGATCCACGGCGACTTTAACCTTGCCTCAGAGACAGAGGTTCAGACGGCAGCTTCAGGCGGGGCAGACGTAAGGCGCTAGAAGCGTAAGCACACGTCGTCCGTTCTTGAAACAGCCAGAGGACGTGCTAGCCGGTCACCTGCACGAGACGGTACCCAATGCCAGGCTCGGTGATGATGTAGCGCGGCCGGGACGGGTCTTCTTCCAGCCTCCGGCGTAACTGCTTAACAAAGGTCCGCAGGTACTTGGTCTCGTCGCCGTACTCCGGCCCCCATACCGCCTGCAGCAACTCACGATGAGTGAGCACCTTGCCGGCATTGGTCGCAAGCGTTCTAAGTCGGTGTATGGGCTGAGCAAAGATGATCTCCAGAGCGCCGCGTTCTGC
>CAUZRH010000273.1:0-3010 GCA_963582115.1 Dehalococcoidia bacterium | reverse complement strand
ACGAAATGGTTGTCGGGGTTTTCTACACCAACCTCAAATAGCTGCTGCCGGAAGTACCTCGCTAGAGTCAGGGGTTCCATTGTGGTGCCGGACTTGCTGGAGATCAGTATCAGAGTTCGACGGAGGTTCACCCGATCTCGTATCGCCTTGATCTGGCCGGGCAGCGTGGAATCAAGAACATGGAGGTTCAGGTAGCCGCGGTTCGTTCCGAATATTCGACCGATGACCAAGGGCCCCAGGCTACTTCCGCCCATACCGAGAAGGATCACGTCTGTGAACCCATCAGAACGTACATCATTGGTGAACTCTTTAAGCTCGCCTATCAAACCGTCCATCTGGCCCGGCAGATCGAGCCAGCCGGACGCGTCGCTTGCGGGCGTGCCACCGGGAGAAGGGGATGCCCATGTGTCCGGATCGCGTCTCCACAGCCCACATACCGTGTTTCGTTTAGTGAGCGCGTCTAGCTCTGCCTGTACCTGTTTTCGCCAGTCAGTCATGTCAATCAGACGTCGAACCCTGAGCACCGACGAGCTCCGCCCACCATCCTGTGGCGATCAACTCTCGAAATTCGGTTTCCAGTGGTGTCAGGCATATAGGCCTCTCAGGTTTCCCTACTAACCGTTCAGTGCGTCCTGCTCCAGTTTGATCACCTTGTCTAGGCGCCGCTGGAACCTTGGATGCTTGTCCATCTCTGCAGCCAGAAAGGCATCGACCAGCGATTCGGCCAGCGCGATGCCAACGATTCGGGCACCCATACAAAGTACGTTCATGTCGTCGTGCTGGACGCCTTGTCCCGCAGAGTAGGTATCGTGGCACATGGCGGCGCGTACGCCCGGGACCTTGTTGGCAGCAACAGACGCACCGACTCCGCTGCCACAAATGATTATGCCGCGGTCAACTTCTCCGGAGGCTACGGCACGAGCTACCGGCGCTGCGAGGTCAGGGAAATCGTCATCGGCATCGTACTCAAAGGCCCCGTGATCGACCGCTTCATGGCCCAGTCCGGACACGTAGCCCTTGATGTAATTTTTAAGATCAAGACCGGCGTGGTCACCGCTGATGGCGATCTTCATGGATTCTCCGTAGGTATCGCTTGGGTTTGGGGATTAGCGAAGTCGTTTCAGGACCGACAACGCTGTGGACTGAACATTCTCGGTGGTAAAACCGAACCTGACCAGTAGTTCCGGTCCGGGCGCTGATGTCCCGAAGCCATTCATGCCAATCATCGTCTCGACCATGCTGATATATCACTCCCAACCCATTGACGCTCACGGGTGCCCGGAGTTGGCCTTCTGGACGGCGTCTGCCAAGAGGAAGCGGATGGCGCTTACGCAGATCTGGTCAAGTGAGCCTGAGTTCAATGCCAACGCTTTTGTTACCTCAAACAGGGTCGTGGTCACACTCACTGCTGTATGCGCCAGCCGAGTCCGGCGAGTCGAGCAGTGAGTGGTAGAGCGTGTGATGTCGTTCCAACCCGGCCCGATATGCGTCCGTTGAGGCCGGGTTCGGAGTGTATCGCCTGCCACGTTGCGCCGGAAGACCGTCTAGAGAGTCGAGCACTCCCGCGCTATGTAAGGCTAGGATGGCACTACCGCGGCTTGTAGTCTCTGGTTCGCCTGATTCCACTACCGTTCGATTGAGGACGTCGGCAAACATCTGGAGCCAGGTCGGCGAACTCTGCGCCGCTCCTCCCCCGACCACAATCTCAGGTTCAGGCTTCACCACCGTTCCCAGTCGATCCGAGATCAGGGCAAATCGATAAGCGACCGACTCCAGTCCGGCCCGGACGATGTCCACCGGTGATGTACTTGCCCGAAGACCGATCACCGCGCCGGTGGCGTTGTCCAGCCAGCCAGGGCTGCGCTCTCCACGCAGGAAGGGAAGGACCGTGAGGCCGTGTCCGTCCGGACTGAGCGCACTGAGTTCGGTTTCAAGTGTCGTCGGGTCCGGGACGTCCAGCGTGTTCCGCATCCATGCAAATAATCCGCCGGCGTCTGTGACCGCTCCACCGAGAAGAATTCGATTGCTGGACAGGTTGTAGACGCTGAGGCCCCTCGGAACGTTATCAAGTGGGATGGAGACTCCGGCACGTACAGCGCCGGTGGTTCCGACCGTCAGCGCCGTGGCCCCGGGGGCTGAGCAGGCCTCGCCGACGTTTGCGGCCGCACCGTCACCGACTGCGAGGCAAAACGGGACATCACCGAGAGCCGGCCATTTCGAAGCGAAACCTGAGGCGAGCCCTGACATCACATCGCCGTAGTTGGCGATTTTCGGAAGTTGATCCGCCGATATACCGGTGTAATTCAGAAGCTGCGGGTCCCAGTCTCCAGTCCTCCGATTGAGTAGTCCGCTCCATGAAGCGACCGAGCTGCTACATGCCGCCTCACGCCCGAACCAGCGTCCGTATAGGTATGTGGCGAAATCGGTCCAACGGACGGTCCCGTTCCATGCTTTCGGGTCGGTGCGCCGTACCCAAAGCAGCCGTGCGGGGGCGTAGGCCGTATGGAGGGTGACGCCGGTACGCTGGTGGACATCGACCGCGTCGAGATCCCGCCGCATTTGGGCGACCTCTTCCAGAGCGCGCGTATCTGCATATGTGTAGACGGGCGTCGTCGGTTGGCCCTCGCCATCCAACCCGAGCAGATTGCCGACGAAAGTGTCCAGCCCGACGGCGACGATGTTGGACTTGACGTCTCCCGTCAGAGACAGCAGTTTGTCGATAGTCCGCTCAACGACATCTGCCAGAACCAGCGCATCGTCAGCCGCACCGCCGTTCGGGGATGTGGGAGTCACATGTGGAGTAGCGACGCTCAGCCCAGGCAACGCATTCGCACCTGCGTCGTAGACGGTAGCGCGTACAGACGAACTGCCGACATCAATCGCCAGAACGTAAGGGGCATGTGGCTGTTTGGTCACGATTGCGGGTGTCAATTTTGCCCCCTCTCCCAACGGGACAGCGCTAGAGACAAGGTTATCTCGCGGCCACCGACAATGATGTAGATATTTAATT
>CAUZRH010000272.1:0-3024 GCA_963582115.1 Dehalococcoidia bacterium | reverse complement strand
CCGTCTCCTGCGCAAACTGCCATTGCTCACTTGGGACTACCGTGTCCTCGTCATCTTCCCAGCCACGCACGTAAAGCACGGCGGTCGGGTCATCGACGCTGACGACGGGTAGGGACGTGTGGATACCACGGTCTGATAGCTGATAGGTGGTCCGGCGATCGTTGATCCTGATTTCGACAATCGTCTGGCCGGTGACGCCTTCCGCAAACGGCGGGTTGAGTCCCATCATCGACTCGGACTGCGTGACGTCCCACTGCCAGCCGATAGATGCCACGGTGTAGCCCTGATTGAACAAAAAGCCGTCGCCCGGGTGCGCTATCCGGGAGACAGGAGCCGAAGCGGGAGCACGGTTGAACACCGGGACCACGCGTCGGCGGCCACGGTTCGGAAGCTCCACCAACGCCCGGCCGTTGCCCCGGGATGAATCCACGGGCACCACGACCGAAAAATCGGCCGTAAATCGAACACGCCCATCCGAGTCATGGGGAGCCTTATCCAAATCGACGATCCCACGATTGGCCGCATGCTCAGGGTCCACGTCGAATGTCAGAAGCCCGTCTACCTGTTCGTACGCCCCGGTGTCGCCAAACGACACGCCGTCGGCATACGGCTCACGGCCGGTAACAGTGAAATCTACGACAGCCATCGCGGCACCTCGCTATGGCCCGAGCGCGGGCATGTGAATTAGTCAGAAACGAACGAGGGCAATATACGCTAGGCGCCATTGGTGCGGTTAGCTGGAAGCCCGGAGGCAGGCCCTCCTGCGACGAGTCACCCTGAGTTGAAGCGAAGGATCTCGCCGCGAGTAAAACGCTAAATGATCTGACATACAAGCGCCATCAAACCGCCGAGATTCTTCGTCGGAAGCTCCTCAGAATGACTTGTTGTCGATTACTTGCAGCGACATTGAACGGCGCCATGCCCACTCTGAGGTTCTCGAAGGGCGGTCTCGCAACAAGACGTGCCCCTACTCGCCCGGATCCTGCGTCTTGAGCACCGCGTAGATGAAATCACACGCGGGCGTCTCTATGCCCAGTTCTCGACCTATTCGCCCGACTGTGCCGTGGAGTGAATCGACCTCCAGCCGGTTGCCGTCCAGCACGTCCACGGCCATTGATGAGCGTGTGTCCGGGCCAAGTCGGGCCAGGTATCCCATTACGTCTTCTCGCTCGCCATCCAGGTCGATACCGCTTGCCCGTCCCAGAGCCTCTACCTCGTCTATCACCCTGTTGAGAAGCGCCCACGCTTCGGGAGTCGATTTCAAAAGACCCAGCGTCTTGTGCGTCACTGCGGTCATCCCGGCGAGGCCGTTGATGAACATGAACTTGTTCCACAGATTCCGGTGGACGTACTCCGAGAACACGGAGTCGATTCCCTCTACATCCAGCGCCTCATGCACACGTCGACCGCGCTCGCTGTCGCCGCCTGCACCCTCTCCAAATACGATACGTCGCGGGCCATCCTTCTGGTTCACAGCGCCAGACCCCTCCATGTGGGACACGATGTAGGTCAATCCCCACAAAACGTTGTCTCGATACTCAGGGGGTAGCTCTTCCTGGAATCGCTCCGTGGCGTCGACGCCGTTCTGGACAACGAGGATGATTGTGTCCGGTCCGAGGATCGGCATCATGTCCTGAACGGCCTGCTTCGTTGCATACCGCTTTACGCAGAACAGGATCAGATCGCAGACCCCGGCGTCGGTCGGCGAACTCGCCTGTACCTTCACCACGCGCTCGCCCGAACCGACGCTTGTTATCTTGAGACCGTCGCGCTTGAGGGCCTCAAGATTGGGGCCGCGCGCTATCAACCAGACGTCTCGTCCAGCCTCGCTAAGCACGCCGCCGTAGTAAGCGCCGACGCCGCCGGCGGCCATGATTCCAATTTTCAAAGGACTCGTCCTCTTTATTTTTATATTTGTCTGTGCAAATCGAGATTCGACCGTCGTTTCTATACCTTGTAGTAGGGGCGAATGACTATCCGCTCTAGGGCGGGCCAAGCGCCGCCCCCTACGCGTGTCTGCAAAACGTAACTGACCGGCAGAGCGTGCTTCGAGAGCCTCAGCATGGGGCGTCTATCCCGCACGGTTACGTGGCAGCTACCCGTGCGCACCCAGCTTTCGCTCCACCGCTTCTTGCGCCACCGGGCTGATCACCTGCTCGATATTAACGTTGAGCAACGCGGGCTTCTCCTGCGCGAATGCCCGGGTCATCGCACCATCCAGGTCCGCTGCGTGCTCCACATTCTCGGCGTATGCGCCCAGACCCTCCGCAACCTTGTCCCATCGCGTCGGCAGGAGATCGGTCCAGACCGGTCGGCCATACAGACCCTTCTGGATCTGCCAGTCGATGCCCCAGATGCTGTTGTTTCCGACAATGGTGATGACCGGCAGGTTGTGCCGGACCATCGTGTCGAGTTCCAGACCGTGGAATCCAAATGAACCATCTCCGGTCACGCACACCACGCGGTGGTTCGGAAGCGCTACCTGCAGTCCCAGGGCGTACGGCATGTTGATGCCGATCATCCCGAAGCTGCTTACGTAGAGCCATCGCTGCGAATCGTGAGCGGGGACGGATGCCCGGAAGAAGTGGGCGTAGTCTCCGCCATCAAAGACCATGGGTGTTTCTGGCGTGATGTGTTTTTGCAAAGTCTCCGAAACGAACATCGGGTGCGGCGGGTCCGACTCGACCGCCAGCTCCGACAGTTCCGCCTGATGCTTCTGACGTTCGTCCTGTAGCGACTTGTTCCATGCCGTGAATGACGGCCATGACTGTTTTTCTGCAGCATCCGCCATCTGCGTGATGACCGGTCCAACGTCGCCAAGGATCGCCACATCTAGGCTCCGGGATGTCCCCAGGTGGTACGGCGATGGATCGACAGAGATCCTCTTCACGCCGTCAGCAAACGGCGGAGTTCCGCCAAGGCCCCACGTGTAGTCCAGTTGCTGGCCCAGGAACAACACGGCGTCGGCCTCCCTGACCCGAGCGACGGCCTTGTTCAAGGGCAGATAGCCGAAACCGATCGACA
>CAUZRH010000271.1:0-3031 GCA_963582115.1 Dehalococcoidia bacterium | reverse complement strand
GTGGCAGGCAGGCGGAGCGGCTTACGCACGAGGACGCGGTGACCCTGATGAACCGCCTTCCGGGCTCGCGTCTGTACGAACTAGAGAACTGCGCTGACGACCCCGCGATGGAAGCCCCGGACGCTCTTGAGACGGCCATACGCTGGTTCATGGACCACCTGCCAGAAAATGGACCGGATGAATACACTCCCGGTCCAGCGGAGAAGAATCCAGGCTAAATTCAGCCGCTTTTCTAGTCCCAGATGTCCGGCTACACGGTTATCGACCAGATATGGCAGATGTCGTTAAGGGCCTACTGCGATAACTTTTTTTCGTACCAGTCCGAACTCGTCCCCGGTGCTTTCTACGAAATAATGTCATGGTGCACTTGCAGTCGCATCATGACCGATGCCGGGAACGATGCATTCGCACCATACCCACCAGGTACATCGGGAGTGACCGCAATGTCCACCTCGGCGGCAATCATCGAGCTAAACGTCCCGATCGCGATGCGTGACGGCGTAAAACTTTATGCCGACATTTTTCGCCCAAACACTGACGGCGAATGTCCTGTCATCCTCCAACGAACCCCGTACGGCAAACGCAGCGAACCAGCCCTGAGTACCCTTTTGGCGGTGGAGAACGGCTACGCGGTCGTACTGCAAGACGTACGAGGACGTTACGCGTCTGAGGGGAACTTCGACACGTTTGTCAATGAAGCGCACGACGGCTATGGCACGGTCGAGTGGATCGCCGAACAGGCATGGTCCAACGGCAAAATTGGGATGATCGGCGGCTCTTATGCGGGCGCAATCCAGTGGCTTTCCGCTTCCGAAAAGCCGCCTCATCTGACCGCAATTTTCCCGAGCGTTACGACATCTGAGTATCACGAAGGATGGACATACCAGGGCGGCGTGTTCCAGTTAGGGTTCAACACTTCCTCGGGCATCAGGCTGGCCGCAGCGGGCGCCAATCACCTTAGCGAAGGGCTGGGGTTTCCTGACGAACGCGTCACTCAGTTAACGAGCGCCGTGGACAACATCGCAGAGGAGTTCTGGACCTTGCCGCTGGATCAACAACATCATATTAGCGCCCTGACATCGCCCTACTTTTTTGACTGGCTGAACCACCCCATGGAGGATGGTTTCTGGTCCAGCATCCGTATCGAGGACAAACACGACGATATCCAGACCCCGGCGTACAACCTGGGCGGCTGATACGACATTTTCCTGATGATGACGCTGCGCAACTACGTCAACATGCGGGAGAGCGGCGGCTCCGGGGAAGCGTCTAACGGCCAGAAGTTGATCATCGGCCCATGGAGACATTCAACTATCGGTAAAAGTGTCGTCGGCGATGAAGATTTCAAGTACCTTGCCACCGCTTCAGGTGAAACCTGGATCAACTGACCCTGCGCTGGTATAACCACTGGCTCAAGGGCGAAGACAACGGAATCATCGACGAGCCCCCGGTCAAGATGCTCGTCATGGGCGAGAATGTGTGGCGGGATGAGAACGAGTGGCCGTTTGAACGTGCTCAGAGAACTCGTTTCTACCTGCACAGCGACGGGCGCGCCCACTCGCCAAGCGAACACGGCGTTCTCTCAGTTGATCCACCGGCAGATGAGCGCCCCGACGTATATATGTACGATCCGCAGGCACCTGTGCCCACGCTTGGAGGTCCCCTGTGTTGCGACGGAGGACCACTACCGGATGGGCCCAAGAACCACACAGAAAAGGAAGAGCGGGCGGACGTCCTTGTCTACTCTACCGAAGAGCTTGCAGAGGACATGGAGGTGCCCGGGCCGGTCAGGGTCTCCTTGTGGGCATCCACATCCGCCGAAGACACGGACTTCACGGGGATGCTGCTGGATGTACGGCCATGTGGTTGCGCGGTCAATCTGACTGATGGGATTATCCGAGCGCGATATCAGGACTCGCGCAAACGCTCGCGCCACATCGACCCAAATCTTCCGAAACGGTTCGATATCGATCTGGTTGCCACGAGTAATGTGTTCAAAAAGGGAGACAGAATCCGGCTTGAGATTTCGTCGTCCAACTTCCCTCGTTTCGCCCGAAGCCTGAACTCTGGACTTTATTGGAAACGGCAGAAATACCTCGTTCAAAGATCCGATCGCGTTGCGATCCCGCCTCTCATTTTGTGATCCGAAATGACATGGTCATGGTTCTTCACGAACTCATCGGTTCAGGCGTATTCTTCTAGTCTCAATGAACGACTCTTCTGATAGTTCTGCCCAGCAGAGCGCGGACACCGCGCCCGTGCCGGAACAGCCATCGCCCGCTAGCCCGGCAGCAGCCGGGCCTCCGACCGCATCGCGGCGCGGGGGCATTCTCGAGGCGTTCGAAAATCGGAGTTTCCGTTTCCAGTGGCCCGCTGACGGGCTGACCATCTGGGCTTTCGAGATGGAAACGCTGGTTCTTGGCTGGTACATCCTGAACGCCACCGACTCACCGGCGTTGGTCGGCTTGATCGGGACGCTGCGTTTTGGGGGCACACTGTTTGGCCCGCTCTACGGCGCACTGACCGACAAGTTCAATCGCCGGACGTTACTGATAGTGGACCGGGCCGTGCTTACCGGGATAGCGCTTGGATTCACCTCCCTGGCCTTATCCGGAGGTCTTGAGCCGTGGCACGCGTTCGTCTTCGCCTTCCTGACCGGCATCGCCCGGAACCTGGACAACGTTGTACGTCAGGCGCTCATGGCGGACGTCATCCCAGCCCGCACGCTTTCGAATGCGTTGGCGCTCAGTCGTGGCGTGATGGACATCTCCCGAATCATGGGCGCACTGCTGGGCGGGAGTCTGCTGAGTGCGCTGGGCGTAGGCGAGGCTTACGTGGCCGTGATGCTGCTCTACGCCGGAAGCAGCATCTTATCTCTGGGCATAGTCCTGAAAAAGCAGACGATGAAGGTGGACGATTCCGGCTGGCTGGCCAACCTCAAGGAGGGAGTCAGCTACATGCGCCACGACCAGTCCATTCTTGGCCCGCTCGTACTGGCATTCCTGGTAAATTTGACGCTATTTCCGGTCGT
>CAUZRH010000270.1:0-3032 GCA_963582115.1 Dehalococcoidia bacterium | reverse complement strand
TGCACCCGGATACTCTCTCCGAGTGATCTCCCAGCGCCCAGAACAATGCCAGAACAACGAGTGTGGGAGCGCAATCGATGTGTTTGTGACTTAAAACGTATCGGTATAAATCCCTCGGTTACGCTCAATATGACAGAGGAGTTTGCAAGATTACAGAGGAAATCAGTTGTGTTGCACCGACTTCCCTCTACGCCGATATATGCTCCAGAATGAGTCTGCTCACCAGCTCCGGTTCGTCCAGTGGAATCCAATGCCCTGCGCTCTCGACCCGCTCGTAACGCCATGTGCCGGTGACCTTGCCCTCAGACGCCTTCATCGCCTTCTCCGTGAGGTAATCGTCGCCGGTCGACCAGATTCCCAGCGTTGGCGCAGCGACCGGCGGCAACTCGCGTCCGTCGCGAATGAACGACTCCACAGGGAGGTTGGCCCGGTACCAATTAAGCCCGGCCGTCAATGATTCCGGGTCCGACATATCTTCGATATAGCTATCGATATCGGATCCTTTACGCAGCAACTCCCTGAATAATCGCCAGTCTTCTCGACGCATCGCGTCTTCCGCAATACCTTCGAACAGGATCAAGATCCGGTACCAGCTCTTCTGAAGCGCTTCGAGGTCTGGCGGTCCAGCGGCACCCGGGAATCCAACCGATATTGCCGTCAGGGATTCGGTGCGTTCTGGCCGCAACGACGCCACCAACCACGCAACTCCAGCGCCCCAGTCGTGGCCGACGATGTGCGCTTTTTCAATGCCGAGCTCATCCATTATCCCTGTGAAGTCGGCGACCATGTTCGTGAGGGAGTAATCGGCAACAGAGTCCGGCCGACCTGTACGACCGCGCCCCCGCATGTCCGGCGCTATGCATCGATATCCGGCATCTACCAGCGCAGCGATCTGATTACGCCACAGATCTGATGTGTCCGGAAATCCATGCAGAAGCACGACGGGCGGTCCTTCGCCAACATCGGTCATATGAAAGGTCAAACCGTTGGCTTCCACTCGCCTGCTATCGCTACCGGTCGTCATGTGTCTCTCCTCCTTGCCAAGTCGAACTAAGCCGAAAAGAAACTATACCGTCGCCCAGAACCGTCATGGAAACGCCAAAACGGTGCTAAAGTCCCGGCCAGATGGCAGCCAAGGCGCTGCCTGTCGTGACCAGATGATCGGCTGGCGCCGGTATTACCAGCCTTGAAGGCTCCGATGACACAGACATCAGCATTGAACGGGATACGGGTGGTCGATCTGTCGACCTCTGTGTCTGGGGCATGGTGCGCCCAGATGCTGGCCGATTTCGGTGCAGACGTAGCGCTTTTCGAAGGCCCGGTCGGCCATCCAGTTCGCGCGCTCGCTCCGTTCGATGACGCCAATAACAGCGTGATTGCCGAGTACGTCCTTGCCAATCGACGATCCGCCGTTGTGGACGTAGATCAGGCCGGCGGGCGAGCAGCGATCCGTTCAGCAATCGAGCGAGCCGATGTGCTGGTCAGCAATGGTTCACCTGCCGAACTTGCAGCGCATGGCCTCGATTACGACTCGTTCCTTTCTTCAAATACGGCAAATTCGGGACTGATCGTGTGTTCGATCACACCACACGGATCGACCGGTCCAGCCTCGGAACATCCCGGCAACGATTTGACCGCCGCCGCCATGTCAGGCTGGGCCTCCATCAACGGACTGGCGGATCGGTCTCCACTTAAACCAAGTGGGCTGCAGTCTTCCTACTGCGCGGGAACGATGGCCTACGGGTCGATTATTGCCGCACTCCTATCGCGTCACAATCAAACACCCCACCGGGGCCAGGTCATCGATGTCTCAGAAGTCGAAGTCATGGCCTCTACTTTCTCTCCGGCTCTCCTGAATAGTCAGTACCTTGGAGAACCCCAGGCTAGGCAATTGAAGGTTGACATGTCCACCGGCCCCGTCCCGGTCAATGACGGCCATTTCGCTCTCACCATCAGCCGCCCGCATTTCTGGCGGGATGCGATGAACGTCCTTGGCCTAGACGATCTGGCGGACGACCCTCGGTGGGCCACTAGCTGGTACCGGAAAGAACATTCCGAGGAGTACGTTGACCGTGCTCAGGCCAAACTCGCCAAATGGAACAAGATGGACCTGTTCGACACACTGGCGGCTTTGCGCGTGATCGCCGGGCCTGTGCTTGAGACAGACGAGTTAGCCGACAACTTGCATCTGCGTGACCGGGGGTTCTTCCGTTCTCCAAACGAAGGAGGGCCTGAATATCCGGGACCGGCCTTCAAGATGGGCGCATCGCCCGCACGGCTTGTTAAGCGCGTACCGAAGCCCGGAGAACACAGCGTCGAAATACTGCGCGAGTTCGCCGGTCTTAAAAAAGCCGATATCGACGCCCTGCTCGCATCGGGAGCCGCTCGATGACCGGCCCTTTGAGTGGATATCGGGGCATAGTGCTCACGCAGGCGTGGGCTGGATCGTACGCCACACAACTGCTTGGAATGCTGGGCGCTGAGATCATCCAGGTGGAGTTCCACGGTCGGCCTGACTCCTGGCGCGGGTCATACGACAGGCCCATCCCGGAGACGGTACAGAGTGCCGCCGGAGCGTCTTCAGACCAGCATCCCTGGAACGTCCATGCCAACTACAACTCGGTCAACCTGAACAAACAGTGCATCACGCTGGATCTGACCGATCCGGATGGGATCGGCATCTTTAAGCGACTGGTGCCGCTGGCTGATTTCATGGCCGAGAACTTTGCGCCAAGAGTTCTAGGAAACCTGGGTATCGATTACGAATCTCTCAAGGTGATTAAGCCGGACATAATTCTTTGCAGTCTTTCGGCCTTTGGGAACAACGGGCCTTGGCGTGACGTCCCCGGAATCGGCGGCACCATCGAACCGATCTCCGGCATGTCCTCCCTACTAGGTTACGAGAACGGGTCGCCGCTCAACTCCGGGCAGATGTACCCGGACGCCGCCGCCGGGTTGAACGGTTTCGCCGGAATCGTGACGGCGCTGATGCACCGGGAGATGACGGGCGAGGGACAGTACGTCGATCTATC
>CAUZRH010000269.1:0-3038 GCA_963582115.1 Dehalococcoidia bacterium | reverse complement strand
GTGGTCCACGCCGATGCGGGCCCCCTTGAAGAGGGCCACGCTGAGCTTGGCGGCCACGGCCCGTCCCGGTACCGCCGACGGCTCCACGAGGTCGAAGTAGGCGTGGCCGCTCCGGGCATCGTGGAAGTTGGACACCTGGCCCTCCACCCACAGGTCCTCGGGGAACAGGGTGGCCAGACCGTCCTTCAGCAGGTGGGACAGCTCCTCGACGGACAGGGTGGGGAGCCCGTCGGATGGTTCGATCACGTGTGGAACCTAGTTCGACTCGCTCTGGGAGGATCGGCGCCGGGAGTCCACTTGCGGCCTGTGGCATCGTCGGCGCCGGTTTGGACGGGGTCACCGTGTCGGGGCTACCGTTCAGAGACCGAAATGAATCATCGGAATTCAGATGATTTAACTATTGGCCAACCACAGTCAGGATTCTTGCGGACCGGCGGTCGGTTGTTAGGACGACGGGGGGTGGGACATGGCAATGACGCTTGAGGAACGCCCTATGTCCGAGGCGTCCGCGTCGCAAGTCACTGTGGCCAGTCTCGCCCGGGGCTGGGCCGAGCGTGAACCCTCAGGCATTGCAATGCGGGAGAAGGACTTCGGCATCTGGCAGGAGTACTCCTGGGCCCGCACCTGGGACCTGGTCATGGACGCTGCCCACGGGCTGCTGGCCCTCGGCATCGGCGTAGGCGACCGGGTCTCGATCCAGGCCGAGGACCGTCCGGAGTGGGTCATCCTGGACCTTGCAGCCGTGGCCGTGCGCGGCATCACCGTCGGCTTCTACCCGACGAATCCCGCTGCCGAGGTCGAGTACCTCCTGACCGACTGTGGATCGACGATCCACCTCGCGGAGGACCAGGAGCAGGTCGACCGGGTCCTGGAGATCGATCCGGCAGCGGTTCCGAACCTCAGTCGGATCATCTACTGCGAGCCCAGGGGCGTGCATTCCTACCCCGACGATCGACTCATGGACTGGGAGGACTTCCTGGCCGCAGGTCGACAGCACCGGGCCGAGAACCCCGATGCGGTGGTGGGCCGCATGGCCGAGGCCCGACCCGACGACGTGATGACGCTGGTGTACACGTCAGGTACCACCGGCCCACCCAAGGGGGCCATGCTCACCAACGCCAACACGGAGTTCTCAATCACGCGGATCATTGGCGAGAATGGGCTGAGGGGAAAGCGTGTACCCACGGCCGACGATCTCGTGGTCACCTACCTACCGCTGTGCCACGTGGCGGAGCGCATCTTCTCCACCTGGCACATGGTTTCCTGCGGTCTCAGCCTCAACTTCGCCGAATCGATCGAGACGGTCACGGTGAACCTGCGAGAGGTCCAACCCACCCTGTTCTTTGCCGTGCCCCGCATCTGGGAGAAGCTCCACGCCACGGTGCTTATCAAGGGCAGCGACTCCTCGCCCTTCAAGCGGCTCTGGCTGCGGTTCAGCCTTCATCTGGCCACCCTGATCGGCCGGGAGAAGGTTGCCAACGGTGGCTTCCACACCCCGAAGAGCCGACTCCTGAACCTGATCGGCTACCCCCTGGTGTTCCGAGCCCTCAAGGAGCGCCTGGGGTTGAGACGCTGCTGGCACGCCGCATCGGGTGCGGCGCCCATTGCACCCGAGGTACTGGAGTTCTTCACCGGTATCGGGGTGCCTGTCTACGAGTTGTACGGCATGACCGAGAACTCCGCCGTGGCTACCGGGAACTTCCCGGGGCGGATGCGGCCCGGCACCGTCGGTGAGCCGTATCCGGACATCGGCTTCCGTCTGGATGATGAGACCGGGGAGATCCAGACGAAGCACCCGGGCGTCTTTGCCGGCTACTGGAACCGGCCTGAGCAGACAGCCCGGACGTTCACCGAGGACGGCTGGTTGATGACCGGCGACGTGGGCGAATGGGTGGGCGACAGCCACGTGCGGATCATCGACCGCATCAAGGACATCATCATCACGGCGGGTGGAAAGAACATCTCGCCGTCGGAGATCGAAAACAGCCTCAAGACCTCGTTGTACGTCAAGGAAGCCATGGTCATAGGCGACCGTCGGAGGTTCCTCTCGGCGCTTATCGGGATCGAGTTGGACACCGTGGGCGATTGGGCCCTGCGAAGGAACATTCCCTACACCACCTACCGGGACCTCGCCGAGAAGCCCGAGGTCCTGGAGCTCATCCAGGGCGTGGTGAATGAGACCAACGAGAAGTTCGCCCGGGTGGAGTCGATCCGGGAGTTCCGGATGATTCCCAAGGAACTGGACCACGAGGACGGCGAGCTCACAGCAACCCAGAAGATCAAGAGGTCTTCTATGGAGGAAGCGTTCAACGAGCTCATAGAAGAGATGTACGCGTGAGTGGTCTCCCATTGGTGTTGGCGGCCAACGCTTTGGACACCTTTGTCCAGACTCTCTTCAAGGCCCTGGCTCTAGGGTCGCTTTATGCGCTTCTGGCGCTCGGCTTCGTCCTCATCTACAAGGCCACCCAGACGGTCAACTTCGCCCAGGGCGCCCTAGCTCTGGCTGGTACTTGGTTTTTGTCCATGATTTTTATGGACTGGAACATCCCCCGCCGTTGGATCGGGGGCCCCGACTGGGTCCACTGGTTCATCGCTCTGGTGCTGGCCGCAGCCGCTACGGCGGTACTTGGGCTCGTCATTGAGCGGCTAACAATCCGGCCAATGATCGGTGAACCCATCTTCTCGATGGCCGTTATCACCCTCGGCCTTGAAGTAGTGATCCGCGTAGTCGCCTTTGATGCGGTCAACACAACGCCTCGGGTCCTCGGTGTTCCGTGGGGCACCGAGACCTTCAAGATCGGCGGTGCCATGGTCGCCTGGTCCTATGTGGCGGCCATTGGCATGGCAGCCGTTGCCTTTCTCGGCACCTGGCAATTCTTCAAGACGCGAACCGGTGTCGCCATGCGGGCCACAGCGTTTGATCAGGAAGCCGCATTGGCTCAGGGCATCAACGTCGGACGGATCTTCGCCATCGCCTGGGCGGTCGGGTCTGCCCTTGCTGCAGTCTCTGGGATCTTCGCATCCATGCCGCCTTGGGG
>CAUZRH010000268.1:0-3058 GCA_963582115.1 Dehalococcoidia bacterium | reverse complement strand
AGTCCACAGGAACGTCACAAAATGACTGAATACGCCAACCAGATGCCGCGTGAGTTTGACCTGACCGGGCGCGCCGTAATCGTTGCGGGGGCGGGACGTGGTATCGGCAAAGGGATCGCTCGTGTGCTGGCGGAGTCCGGCGTGCAGGTGATGGCTACGGCGTTGACGACCACCTACATGTCGGAGGTCGCGGACGAACTCGCAGACGCCGGACACCCGATCGAGTTCATGGCAGCGGACGCCACATCCGGCGACGACATGGCCGAGGTGGTGGAACAGACGCTGGCCCGATTCGGTCGTTTAGACGGACTGGTCAACTGTGTCGGCGATGCAATAGCAAAGCCAATCGTTCCGCTCCCGGACGGTCCTCCAGACGGCGAGCCACTGAGCGACGAGGAGTGGCGCTTCATCCTGGACGTCAATCTGACAGAAGCCTTTGTCGGATGCAGGGCCGCTGGAGATCATTTCCTCAATCAGCGGTCCGGGCGCGTGGTCAACATCGCCGGATACGCAGCAGCACGCGGTGGAGCGAACTCGGTCGCATACGCCGCGGCCAAGGCCGGGCTAACCCGGATGACCCAGGCGCTGGCCCTTGAGTGGTCGCCCTACAGCGTCAATGTGAACGCTATCGCTCCGGGCGTATTTCCGGACCCTGTTACATCGCCGGAAGCGGTCGAGCGCGCCGCAGAACGCGCCGCATCCGGAAAGATCCCGTGGCGCCGCCACGGACAACTACGAGAGGTCGGACTGCTAACCCACTTCTTGCTATCGGACGCCGCAGATTACATGACCGGCGAGACGGTATACATCGACGGTGGAGCCGTGTTCGGATGAGCAAGCCAGCACCGATCCAGATCGACCGTGACATCCTGCTCCTCGCCTATGCCGAGGCTCGGACCGCCTACCCGGCCGAGTGCTGCGGGTGGCTTGCGGGGTCGCCGGAAGGTACAGTTTCGACGGTCCGCACCTGTGAAAATCAGCAGGCGTCCGGCAATCACCCCACCGTTGCAGATCGACCCGCCGACACGGCGTACGTTATCGAAGGTGACGATCTGATGGAGCTCAACAGGGATCTCGACGGCGACACACCACCACTCGTCATCTACCACTCTCATCCCAACGGACAGGCCTACCTGTCCGAGACTGATAGAGCAGTCGCTACCAACCCGCCCGAGTGGGGCGGTGGCCCGGCCTACCCGGTACAACAACTGGTTGTAGGAATCGACGGTCAGCGCGTCGTGGAGTCCGCCCTGTTCGCATGGTCAGACGAAGAAGACGCCTACATAGAGATAGCCCGCTTCGAAGGCGCAGAAGTCTAAGAACCGTCCGTTAAAGTAGGAGGGGGATAGTCTAACTGTCAGCCTGAACTCGATTCAGGATCGGACCGTACTTCGGCAACTTCATCAATTGGAGTAACAACGTTCGTACGTACTTCGCCAGAGCCAACGAACTATCCAAGTGTGGCCAGAGTAGGATCTTAGATCAAGTTCAGGATGACATCACGATCGATGAGTGATTCGCTGGCGACCATCGTCGACGCTTCACGCCCTAAGTAAGCTCCCGAAACGCCCTGGACCTAGCGAACATCAACACCGTAACTGTTATCGAGAACCCGTTGCCCAAAATAAGCGACATCTCAGCGCCAAGCGTTTCGGCAGCGAAACCACCGAGCATCCAGCCAAGCGGAAAAAGCTGAAGCGTCAGGGCGTACACCGCCATGATCTTGCCCCTCAGATGATCAGGCGCATGAGTCTGGAACAACGTACTGACGGTCGTGATGTAAAACGCAGCGCCGACGCCGAACAAAAAAATCAGGAACGTCGAGAAATAAAAGTCTCGGGAGAACCCGAAAAGTATCGACGTCGGATCTCCAAGCACCACCGCCAGCATCAGCAACCAGCCCTTGTGCTTCACATTCCCAATGAATGCCAGCCCAAGCCCTCCGATCAGCGCCCCCAGTCCAAAGGCCGCCATCAGAACCCCGAACCCCGACTCACCCACATCCAGCACGTCACGCGCATAGACCGGGATGATCGGAAAGATGAATCCAGCGAGCAGGCCCAGGCAGTTGAGTGCCACCAGAATCCGTAACGGCGGAGATGAGCGGACGTAAACCAGCGCCTCTTTGATATCTGAGATCGGATTAAAGTTCGACGGTCGCTCGACTCGCGTTCTGGTCTTGATCTTCCACGTGGCATATATCGCCGGTATGTAGATCGCTCCAATAATGAGATACACAGGGCCAACGCCCATGAGTCCAAGTAACAGCCCACCGATTGCGGGCCCGGCGGTGCCCCCGATCGTGGCTAGCGACTGGTTCAGCGAGACAGCCGTGAGCAACCGATTTCGTCCGACTATGTCCTGGACAATCGTCTGGCTTGCAGGCATCCCAAATGCTATCGCCCCGCCCTGCGCCAGTGACAAGAACAACAGGTGCCAGATCGATATTGCATCGATCATCACCAGATAACCGACTACAAAGTTGACCATCCCGAGGCCCAACCGCACCCAGAGCAAAATGTCTCGCTTCGGCCATCGGTCCGACGCCACACCGCCGATCAGCCCAAGCAGGATTATGGCGATCGCCGGTGAGCCGTTGACCACCCCGACCCATGCCTGCGAGTCCGTTAGTTCGAGTGCAAGCCATGACTGCACGACGTTCCGCATCTGGAACGCCATGAACATCATCATGTTTCCTACAAACAGGTAACGGAAGTCGACTATGCGAAGCACCTGGAACGCGGCAGTACCTCCGCCAGAATTTTCGGACGTTGCCGCATCGCCCTCGGCCTGCCGATCTTCTGGATCGGTCGGCGAATCTATTCCGTTTCCCGGTTCGGCCATGTCACCGTTCGAACTTCTAAATGAAAACTCAGAAAAATAACCAGCAGAATGAAATAAGCCGCCAGCACCTCGAATAAACGAAGTGGGCGGCTCAAAGCATCACTACACAATACGCCGTTCCAACATCACGACGCAGCTATTTCAGATCTCTGATCTCCCATACCCACCGCCACGCAATCTAACTGGAATCCTGTGGTGGACGAATACGTCATGG
>CAUZRH010000267.1:0-3061 GCA_963582115.1 Dehalococcoidia bacterium | reverse complement strand
TCCACCTCAAGGTCGATCACACCTACGCCACGCTCCCGCAGGTGACGCAAACCGGCGGCTATCACGGCCGATCCAACACCACGCCCACGCTGGTCTGGTCGAACGCCGGTCATCTCGATCATCCCTGAGATCTCGTCATAACCCTCGGAGACGCTCGTCCACACATATCCGATCACGTCGCCGTTAACGTCCTCGGCAATCAAAATGTCGCCCGGGGCACCCCTCATTGCGACGTACCCAGCGATCTGCTCCGGCGTGTTCGGTGCAAACCCGAACGAGCCCTCAAATGCGGCGTTCTGCACCGACGCCAGTGACACCTCGTCGCTCCCTGATTCAAAGGCGCGCAGCGAGACACCGTCCGGCAAAGGTCGGTAGTCGCCCTCGAGGTAGGCCGGGGCGGGCCGGTATTTCAACTCGTTAAATGTCCGAATCTGGTCGTACCCGGCCGCCTTCATAAAGGTACTTAGCATTTTATTTGAGTGATGGACGTTCACCTGATGTACCGCCACTCCGGCCGCAGCGCCACGCGCCTCAAGAGCCGCCAGCAGTAACCGTGCGACGCCCTGCCCTCTCGCCGAATCGATCACGCCGAACTCGCCAACGGCACGACCGATTGCCGTTTCGACCGAGGCGATAGCGCACCCGACCAGCGCGCCCGACTGATGCGCAACAAAAACGTTATCCAGAGGGTCGGCCCCGGGAAGCTCAAGACGTGCCCGGAAGTGCGATCGCTCTTCGTCCTGGTCCGCATCGGGGATACCCGTGACCGCGGCTCGCAGGTCAAAAACGGCGTCTAAGTCGTCCCATATGAAACTCCGGATATCAGCTGCGTCGCTCAAGAAGACTCCCGTCGTAATGGTCAGGCACGATCAACATCGTGGCCATCATATGTATGTTCTTCGGCTACCAGTAGAGACTCGGCAGAATACCATCACCTTGAATTCACAAAGCCCGGTGGAGCCGTGCAATTGGCAGGCGAAAATCGCCGGACGCGCTGCAAAACCAGTTCACAGGCCCAAAACCCAGTACTACCTCGGGCCAAATCACGAAAACCGTAGGGACATCCGCATAACAGGCAGACGCGTGTCTGCGTGGCTTGAGACGTACAACAAGGTGTCGACGCGCCCCTCCCCCACTGGCACGGGTGCAACCCGGGTCCCTCATTCCCGAACCCCATTTTTTCAGAGCCCCAAGGCACCGCCACGTCCATCAGCATCTACACCTGCAATGTATGGGTGTGACACATTCCCTCTCCCCTCCGCGGGTTAGGGTGAGTCAGCAACTTCCTTCAACCGGAATACACCTTTGGTCCAACGAGCCAGCAGCTTACGAAAACAATCAACAGAGACAGAAAGAAATCTCTGGTCGGCGCTTCGTAATCGCGAACTAGCCGAATACCGATTTCGTCGCCTACAACCGATAGGCCCTTACGTGGTCGATTTCTACTGTGCCAATCACAAACTTTTGATCTAAGTCGACGGAGGCGGTCACTCCAAACAGGGGGAGAACGGATCAGCGAAGAACTGCATTCATTTCGGAGACAGGAAACCGCGTCATACGATTCAACAATATTGACGTTTTGACCAACGAACGACTTCAAACGGCGGGATCGATCCTCTTTCTTGTCTGCGCCCCGCTGTTTCTGATCTCGGGCCTCCGCAGCGGCGATATATGGACCATCGCCGCCAGCATCGTGTTCGGAATCGGGGTGATCATGTTCCTGATTCCCGAAAGAACGACCGACTAATCTTCCCCAAGATGCAGACGCCAGAAAACTACTCGGCGACAGAGGGAGAACCAAACCATTGACTAAGGCATACGCTTGCTCCGACCTGGGCATGGATTGCGACTGGACCGTCAGCGGCGATACCGAAGATGAGGTTTTCGCCAAAGTGCGCGACCACGGCACGGTGATCCACGAGGAAGGCGAATAGCCTCCAGAAATGGAAGCCGAAGTGCGTGGCGCCATTAAAGACCGGTACGTTTGTTGTGGGTGTGCCAAACGCACAATCCCAAAATTCGTTGACTACTGTTATCCACAGTCAATATAATTACTTCTATGCGCTTTGACGGGGAGTAGTACCGGATAGGCGGGCTGAGCCGGTGGTTGTGTGAACCGGTGCCCGACTTATGAGAACTCGCCCCTGAGCTTCTGACTTGAACGCCTCCATGCAAGGTGGAGTTACTAGGGTCCGACGGTTGCCCCCGTTACTGGCATCAAGTGGTCTTGTCCGGCGATAACCCGGATTGAGGCAACAAAGGTGGTACCGCGGGAACAAGTCTCGTCCTTTGAGAGGGCGGGGCTTTTTTTGTGCGATTTTCCAAAGTCAAAATTCCCCGCCAACCCTTCGAGAACCTCAGGGTGAGTTCTCACGAGAGTTTCAGCGTGGGCTCAAGATCCTCTCCCGCTGGGAGAGGGGGTTAAACGATCAGCGGGCATCGCTGATAAACAGATGACCGGGCCCGGAAGGCCCGGAAGACAGGTAATGATGATTAAGACAGGTGGCCAGATCGTCTGCGACGCACTCATTCGTGAGGGCGTCGATGTCGTATTCGGGCTTCCGGGCGGAGCGATTTTGCCGCTCTATGCAACGCTTGGAAGTTATCCGGAGCTGCGCCACGTACTGGTACGTCACGAAGAGGGTGCCAGTCTGGCGGCAGACGGTTACGCACGCGCCTCCGGCAGGGTTGGCGTCTGCATGGCGACGTCGGGACCCGGAGCGACCAACCTCATCACGGGGCTGGCCACGGCGATGATGGACTCAGTAGCCGTCGTCGCTATCACAGGCCAGGTCGGGCGCGGAGCAATAGGCAGCGACGCCTTCCAGGAGACCGATATCACAGGTGCAACTCTACCGGTCACAAAGCACAACTACCTTGTGATGGACACGGCCGACCTGGCCGCAACCATAAAGGAAGCGTTCTACATCGCACGCAGCGGCCGGCCCGGTCCCGTCCTGATCGACATCCCCCGAGACGTCCAAGCCGGGGAGATCGAGTTCGACGAGGCCGAGTGGGACAAGCCGGTCTCACTGCGCGGCTATAACCCACCGACTACCGC
>CAUZRH010000266.1:0-3066 GCA_963582115.1 Dehalococcoidia bacterium | reverse complement strand
TGGCAGGGCCTGTTGTGGCCGGCGCAGTTATCCTTCCGGTTGAGTTGCCTCCAGATGGACTCGAGTTGATTCGTGACAGCAAGCAGCTCACGCCGGATCAAAGAAATCGAGCAGCTGCCTATATCGAGAAGTACGCCGTCGGCTACGCGTGTGGCGCAGCAGATGCTGCGGAGATCGATCGATTCGGCATCGTTGCTGCTACGCGGAACGCCATGGCGCGGGCGATCGACCTACTTGAACCGGCCGCGGACCATCTATTGATAGACGCGCTTGAACTACCAGGGATACCGCTTCCGCAGACTTCGATGATCAAGGGTGACGCTCGTTGCCGAAGCATTGCTGCCGCGTCGATCATCGCAAAGGTCACTCGTGATCGCTTGATGGCGACCGTGTGGGAGAAGCGCTTCCCCGGTTACGGGTTCGCCGCTCACAAGGGGTACGGCACGGCCATTCACCTTGAGGCCCTGCGCGAGCTTGGTCCAATATCAGGACATCGGCTGACCTTCGCACCCGTCCGTGAAGCGGTCGCCATTTACGGAACGCCCGCCGGATCGATTTAATGGCTCTTGAAGGGGGAGGCCAGCGGCGTGCCGACGGGGGACGTGGCGAGCTTGGTCGCAGTGGTGAGGATATCGCCGCCGAACGGATTTCGACACGTGGTTACCGCGTAATTGATCGTAATTTCCGGACGCGTGAGGGCGAAGTCGATCTAATCGCATGGAACGGCCCTGTCCTTACCTTCATAGAGGTTAAGGCGCGCCGTGGTAGAGCATATGGCCTGCCTGAAGAGTCGATCATGGCAACCAAGGGCGAACGGCTGATTGCCGTGGCATACGCTTACATGCAGGCGATGGAACAGCCGCCGGAAGACTGGCGAATCGACGTTGTAGCGATCGAGTTCGGAGTTGGTGGCACGGTGCGACGGTTCGAGATCCTGAAGGGCGCGGTAGATGGTTAGTGCTGCACCCTCTACCGGTGGGAGAGGGCTGGGGTGAAGGAGGACGAAGGGGTTGTCCTCGACCTGTTTGGTTCGCCAAACACGCTGTCGGTGCAGATCCGCCCGGGAGCCCAGCGCGAATCCCGGCCCTTCGAGAACCTCAGGACACGGCCTGATACGTCACGGGTGACGTGCATGAGCGACAGCATGTCCGCACACAAGGTCGGGGCAGCCCTACCCACACAGCCCACTTCCTAAAACACCGCCACAGGATTAACCGGGGAGCCCGTCACGTTGTTCAACCGCAGCGGCAGAATGTTGATAAGGAACTCCCATCGACCGCGTCGTGCGCACTCATCGGCAAGATCGTCCAACCATGCATTGTCCAGAATCCATCCGCCCATAGCCGGAATGAAGACCTGGTGGACCGGGTTGGTGAATATCTCTGACTGAGTTGGCGCAACATCGTTTCCGGTGTCTGTTCCCATCACCGCGATGTCACGGTCCTTGAAGAATGGGAGAAGTTCCGGCAAGGGACCGGACGAACCTGCGATGTTTACATCCACCGGGCCGCTTCGCTGTCGCTCGCCGAACTGGCCGGTTCGCATGAGAAGAACGTCGCCCTTGCCGACCTTGAAGCCGCCATCTTTCTCGGCCTTCTGAATATCGGCCAGGCTCACGCCATCGCCACGCTCGATGAAGTCGACGCCTCGCCCGCGTGCTGCATCAACAAGCACACCTCGGGTGACGATTCCCTTGTGTGCGACCGTGATGTCGCCCTGTGTCGCGCCCTCGCGAATCTTGACGGATGAAGACGGTCGACCGTTGTACAGATGGCCGTCCCACATGAAGTGGGCATGGGAGTCCAGGTGAGTGACGGTGTGCCCGTGGAAAATCATCCCAAAGAAGTCCATCGCCACCTGTCGACCCGGGCCATCTCCGGGCCTGTACGCCTCGCCCGCTCCGACCATGTAGTGGACCGGGGGGCGCGGCACGTCTAACTCCGCCTGGTTGAAGGTGAGTGGAGCCGCACAACTTACCGTCGTACCGTCCTCCACCAGCGCCAGTGCTTTTTTGGTCAGTTCAGGAGACAGGTTGTTGAGCGTTCCCATCTCATCGTCATCGCCCCAGCGTCCCCAGTTGGAGAGTGAGTCGATCCATCCGAGCAATTGATTTTCATCAACCTTATAGTCAGGCATGTGATGGCGATCCGATAACGGCTATAGATGTATTCGATTTACCATCGTCATGGCGGTCAGCTGCGATGCCAAATCGACGGTCGCCACATGCTACACTCCCCGCCCTTCAGAACAATCCCAAATCGATCCGCACCCGCTGCCTACGTAAAGGTTTGTGCAAGAAAACGACGCACGGGAACGACTTCGTGGCCTGTACGTGATCGTTGACCCGGAGCACACCGGTGGACGGACGTCGGTGGAGATCACGAAGGCGGCGCTGGACGGCGGTGCGACCGTGATACAGCTCAGGGACAAAGTCTCAGACAAAGGCCAGATGTTGGAGGCTGCGATCGCAATAAGCGACCTGTGCAAGCAGGCCGGAGCGTTGTTCTTCATGAACGATCATGCTGATGTCGCCGTATTGAGCGATGCCAGTGGATTGCACGTAGGGCAGACAGATCTTCCGGTGGCCGCAGCGCGCAAAGTGCTGTTGCCCGGGCAGTTGATTGGAGCCTCCAACCACGCCATGCAGGAGGCGCTGGTATCGATCTCGGATCAGGTGGATTACGTCGCCGTTGGAGCCATATACGGCACCGCCACTGAAGAGGTCATGGTGTCCGCCGGGCTTGAGACGCTGCGAGAGATTCGGGGCAGGATTGATAGTCCTATCGCCGCTATCGGCGGGACCAACGCCTCCAACATAGGCCCTGTGATCGAAGCAGGTGCCGAGATGGCGTGCGTGATCAACGCCGTTGGACTGGCGTCGGACCCCGAGGCCGCCACTCGTGAGCTTGTCCAACTGATTCGTTGAGGAGCGCCCGATATTTCGGGAAGGTCCCAAGGTCTCCAGTGCTCCAGCCCCAGGTGGATAGAAGCTCACGTAATCGACACGGTATGACGCCGCCGTATCGGGCGTTGCACTGATACGGTTTAAGGTCCGATGGATGGGTC
>CAUZRH010000265.1:0-3076 GCA_963582115.1 Dehalococcoidia bacterium | reverse complement strand
ACGCAGTTCGGAGTAGCAATCGCCTTCCGGAGATCGCTTCGTCCTGTGGGCGATGAGCGATGCTCATGTTGGATCCGACCTGATCAAAGGCGATGGTCGTCGTAGCCTGGCGGAGGCGATCGAGCAGTCAGAAGGCCCTAGCGGGTTTGATTGGGACGTAGCCGTAAATCTGGGCGATTTATCCGGCAACCAGGGCTCGCCCGATGACGAAGAGGGCCAGGAAGTGGTCCGGCAGTACGGTGCGCTCAAGAAACATCGCCGCGAGCAGATCCTATGACATGGTCGGAAATCACGATGCATCCGGGCCATCAGAGCCGCAGCAATGGTGGTTCAAGAAGTGGCTCGATCCCACCGACAATAGCACTCAGTTCTCAGGCGTAGACGCGACTAAGAGGCCATTCCTGGTGGACAGCACTTGGGAGCGCTACTCGTTCGAGGCCGGAAGCTTGCTCTTCCTGATGATGGGAGATCGCAACGACGGCGGTCCTCCGGTCGGTCGTGACATCGATGGCGGATACCCGGCCGGTGCGATCTCGTCAGAGACGTTCGAGTGGTGGAGGGAGATTCTGGCGTCATATCCCGACAAAATCATCATCTCGGCGCACCACCACATGTTGAAAGAAACGACCGTCGGTTCCGCCAACTGAGAGGGCGTCGACAATCTGTATCACGGCCGATTGATAGGAGCCGCCTACTTGTACTGGGTAGGCGAGCAACCCGATACCGGACAAATAGAGGGAGTTCTGGAAAGCGGCAGCAATAAAGGCGACCTCTGGCTCGGTGCGCACACCCATGCCCATCCCGACGACGAACTCAACGGTCGGTCGCACATCGAGACGAAATGGGGCGTCAATTTCATCAACGCCGCCCCGCTAACTCGATGGCACATGGATCGCAATCGAACCGGCTACCCTCTATCCCGAGCCTTGGAGTTCACCGATGGTAGCGACGAGGTTCGTGTCCGTTGCTACCTCCACACGTCGCAAATCGCTCCCCAGGGTTGGTAACCTGCCGTCGAACGCACGCTAAAGCTGCGTCACGCCTTCCAGGCGCCATAACCCTCCTTTACCACTACCACCATTAACCGGAGCCTCAAGAATGCCAACGGTCCTAGAGATGCTGGACATGACCGGCCGCAGCGCCATTGTCACCGGGGGCGGCACCCACCTCGGGCGCGCCATGGCGAGCGCGCTGGCCGAGATGGGCGCTTCCGTCTATATCGCCAGTCGTCGAGCCGAACTGTGTGAAGAGACGGCTGTAGAGCTGCGCGGTGCAGGCATGGACGTCACCGCGGCCGGGTGTGACGTAACGGACGAAGCACAGGTCGATGCTCTGGTCGACAGAGTAATGTCCGACCGCGGCCGACTGGACGTGATGGTGGCCAACGCCGGAGGCGCTTTCACCGATTCTTACATTCCCGACGCAAGCATCGACGAGTTCCGTCGCACCGTGGATCTCAACCTGACTGGCACATACATCTGCGCCCAGTCCGCCGCACGGCACATGATCCCGGCGGAGAGCGGCTCAATCGTCACACTGGGCTCGATCCACGGTTTCCTGACCTCCGACAAGCGAATGTACGACGGCTTGCCCACTTTCAGACGCTCTGGACCGCCGTATCAGGCGGCGAAGGGCGGCATCATCAACCTGACACGAGGCCTTGCCGCGGAGCTGGGCGAATACGGCATCACGGTGAACTGCATCAGCCCCGGCCAGATCCCGAGGGCTTCCACCGATGAAGGCCATGTAGAGCGTTCACGAAATGCGATCCCGCTTCAACGAACAGGAACCAACCAAGACATCAAGGGTGCGATCGCGCTTCTGGCATCGCCCGCCGGAGCATGGATAACCGGCCACAATCTGGTCGTAGACGGCGGCTGGTCCATCTGGTAGACCTGCCGGGCGGCTATTTACAGGGACTTGTTTTTACTGCCTAGCGTGTTCGCGACTATCGGTGTTTCCGTTATATCGGTCAATTAAAGAACTTTGGCCCTACTGGTCCTCGTCCAACTTCGGGGCCAGCAGTCTCAAGGCGTACGCTACGTCCACCACGTTTGGGCCTTTTAGCGTTAGCTCTATCTCTACCTTATGACCGGGGAGCAGCGTGACCTCGCGTTCTCCGTCCAATGCAATGGTTCCGGGCCGTCGTTCTATCAGACGCCTCTCTCCGGGCTGCAACACGCTCCACTCCGCAACGGAAATATCAGGAATCATTCCGGGTGCTATCGGCGCTTTTATCGAGCGGGCGGTCGGTCCATCTCCTTCACCAAGTCGGATACGCAAGCCAATCGGCTCGTCGATAGACACAGGCCTGAGCCTTGACCCCACCGCCGAGATGCCGATGCTGGCCGGCTCTGCGCGGGTCAGGAACACCTCTTCCACCGTGTCCATGTTCCACACGGCACGTGCACCGACAAACATCTCCGTCGACACGGCGGCATCGACCAGCGCCATATCGACCCATTCATCGTTGTCGAAAATATCCAGCCGCTTGCATCGTGTGATCGCGGCGTCCAAGCCATCTACTCCGGCCGCGATGGAACCTGCTGCAATCCCGGCAAGTGTGCCTTCGACCATCTGCGGAAACACGTTGTTCGTTCCCGTCGATATCGGTACCAGCGGCACATCGCCCGCACCCTTGGCGACCACACGGTTCGTGCCGTCGCCTCCGAGCGTCACGATCGCACCCGCGCCTGCCTCCGCCATCATCTTTGCGGCCCGGGTAGAACCGTCCTGGTGGTCGATGCGCGGCATCTCCAGGTAACTGGCGTCAAGTTGATCCGCCACGTCTTCCATTCCCGGCGCGGCAAGTCGGCTCAGGTCCGGCATCACGAGCACTCGCTCAACACCGGTCGAGGCCAGCCCGGCAAAGACACGCCTAACCGTGTTCGCCTTCTCCTGGTTGGAGACGACCCTTCCCGCAGCAACCAGGCGCCGAATGTCCTTGCCCGCGGCCGGATTAGCGATCACGCCAACAGTAATCACGATGAGCTTCTCCTTGCGTACGCCAGTGGCGCGGGTTGATCGAGCGTACTCAGGAAGCCATCCAGCCCGGGTCTGCCAGATTCGTCGCAAT
>CAUZRH010000264.1:0-3095 GCA_963582115.1 Dehalococcoidia bacterium | reverse complement strand
GATGCCCTGGTATCGGCTGCGATTTCGGGAATGGATCACGTCGATATCCTCGTCAATAACGCCGGAGTAGGCGGGGCGCCCGGGTGGTGGCAGCGTAGTAGCCCGAGTCCTCAGGATTGGGAGACGACGTACGACGTGAACGTGATCGGCATCGTAAATACCACGTCCAGCTTTCAGGACCATCTCAAAGAGCGTCGTTCTGGTCGAATCATTAACATCGCTTCAGCAGCCGGTCGGCGTGGCACGGGCGGCTTTGCGCACTACTCGGCATCCAAGGCAGCGGCGATCAACGTTAGCCAGGGATTTGCACTTCAACTGGCGCCGTTTGATATCAACGTGAACGCCATATGCCCGGGCCTGTTGTGGACGCCGCTATGGGAGAAGATCGCCGAGCGGGATCGCATCAAGTCCGGTGAGACCGTGCTAACCGGTCGGCAGGTATTCGACCAGAGGCTAGAAGCGTCGACGCCGCTTGGTCGGGAGCAGACCCCGGAGGATGTCGGCAAACTCGCCGCCTTCCTCGCATCCGACCGATCCAAGAACATCACCGGTCAGAGCATCAACCTGAACGGTGGTTCGTACATGAATTGACGGCCCTAGGGGGGCGGTTATTTTGGGATGCCTACGGCATCGATGCAACAGGAGCCGGGTCCGCGTCCAGGATCTTTCGCAACTCCAGACCTAATCTGTCCCGTGTCATAGGGCCGGAATATTTCTTGACGACCCGGCCTTCACGGTCCACGAAAAACTTTTCTGGCAGCCCGACCACTCCCCACTCGACAGCAGCGCTGCCCTTGGAGTCGACAACAATTGGGTACTGCAGTCCGAACGCATCACGGAACTTACGTGTCTCGCTATCCACGTCCCAGATTGCGACGCCCACGAACTCCACCCCCTCATCTCTGAAATCCTGGTACGCCGCCTCCAGCCCCGGAGATTCCTGGCGACAGGGCGGACACCATGAAGACCAAAAATCGACCAGCACCACCTTGCCTCGTAGGTCGGATAATCTCAGGGTGCCGTCGCCATCAAGCTTGGTCAGTTCAAAGTCGGCCCCAGGTTGTGCCGAGACGTCCTGCTCGCCAAGCGTGGTGTTGACGGCAAAACCACCGGGGTTGCCTTCGTTCTGGACGTCGGCCCAGATCAACAGCGCTACTATCAGCGCCACCGGTACGGCGACTGCGAATCCAATGATCTTACGTTGAGTCATTCAGGCGATCAGTAGTCCGATTCCTGCGTTGGGGAGGAGATTCAATTATATGTCTTCTTATACGAACCAGACGCTGAGCTAGCCCTCTTTCACCAACAGAATTAGCTCAGCTCTAGAGCGAAGATGCCCGTCCGACTACCTACCTAATCAGCAGAATTGCGGCCTTGAGACTCTGGATCATCTTCATCGTCGCCTAATTCGTCGAGGGGTGCGTAGAGGGGGTCGTCGTCCATCCCGGCGAGCGCACGTGAGGCCAACGCATCTCTACTGGCCAGCTCCTGCTCAAGAATCTTTATCCGCTCGTTTGGCGACACAGCAATATTGGCGCGCCGTCGTCGGTTTCCTGCGAGAACGTACGCAACAAACCCAATCATGACGACCGCAATTAACACCGGGAAGCCAAAGACGACGATATTGCCGCCGGGGATCACTTCGTTCATTCGCTTGAACAGGCCGGGCTGCGGCAGGTCTTCGATGACAAAGTTCATCTTGAATCCCGGCTCGTATGCAGTTCCTGCAAACTCTTTGTAAACCGTCTCGCCTAACTCAGTCGTTTGGGTTGCGACCATGCCTTCTGCCACAACGGTCCCAAGATCCGGCGGGATTAGGACGCGGACCTCTTCAGCGCCAAACGCAAAGGTTCGTGTGAACTCTAATGAACTGCCGGAGTAGTTGATGGCGTAGCTATACAGAATCTCGTGGTCGCCGGGTGGAACCGGGTTGGTAATGGCGAAACCGGTGCCGATCTCCAGCAATTGTCCCTGTGGAAGGACACTATCAACGGCGAGGTCTGTGTAGCCTTCCGGGAGACTGAATCGAACCATGTTCAGGCCGGTGAAATTTGGATTCGAGGCGTCCGGGACAAATGAACGGTCGCCAGTATTCCGGAGCGTCACTAGGTCAAGAACTCCCATCAAACGGTCTGAACCGGCGACGGTGGGGATGATGGTCGCGTGGGCAATCACCTGGATATTTTCAAGTGAGTCGGTTGATTCATGGATCACGATTGGAAGATTTTGCGGAGCAGCCTCGTCTACCAGGAATATTTGGTTAGTGACGCCACCGTGTTCCCACGCCAGGCGGTACTCAACACCCTCTTCGTGTATCAGATCGGTGAACTCAAAAGTTCCGTCATTCGGTCCTACTGTCACGGTCTCCTGGTCGACGATATTGCCGTCCTTGAAGGTCAGAAGACTTATTTCAAACTCCTCCGGAACTTCGACACCATCCGTGCCGTTACTGACGACGCCAGCGACGCGATCCGGAATATGTCTCTGGGCGAGTGCGCTATTAGCGTCTGCGCTAACAAATAAAACGATGACGGCTAGTAGCGCCGACAACGCAAGGAACGGAACGCCAGAGGAAGCTTCACTAACTCCCTGTCGTAAACAGTTTTTTAATGGGGCAGACATCACGTGGTCGCTCAAATCTGCCCCTCAAACCCTGGGCATCGTTTATTCGTCGGTTCCCGATCGCTGTTGGGAGTTAACCTCCCTTAGTGCGGCGATTTCGTCCTCAAGCGATTCCCTAGTCAGAGACGCCGGGGGATCTTTAGGTTCTTCTTCATATCCAAGTTGGTCCAGCAACCTGATCGTCTCCGCCGCCCCGACCCTCAGCTCAAGTAGCTGGTGACTAAAATCATCGTCCGAAATCGTATTCGCTGCGTGATCCGTCTGCAACTGACCGATCTGATCGTACAGATCGGACCTCAATTTTGTCAGGCGTTCTAGCTCACCGGATAGCCGTATAGAGACCGCCTCACCGGATCGACGAAGAAACGGAATGGCGATTACCACCAGCGATACGATCGCTACAAGCGCTCCTAGAACTATCGGCATATATCTTCAGTTGTGTTCAAGACTCACACACCCACAGATTCAGCAGG
>CAUZRH010000263.1:0-3105 GCA_963582115.1 Dehalococcoidia bacterium | reverse complement strand
GCGGCTTCTCTCCGGCGTAGTCACGACGTGCGTCCAATGCCGCCTTGAGGAACTGCCAGGGACGGACTCCGGGGATCTCTGCCGGGTACTGGAAAGCGAGGAATAATCCTCGTAATGCCCGTTGTTCAGGCAACAGGTCAACGATGTCTTCGTCGTCGAGTTTGATTGAACCGGAATTAACAACGTAATCAGGCCGCCCAAGCAGCACATTAGCGAACGTGCTCTTCCCGCCGCCGTTCGGCCCCATGATCGTGTGAACCTCGCCCGGTCCAATGTCCAGGGTGAGGCCCTTGAGTATCTCTTCATCCGCGTCCACTACGGACGCGTGTAGGTCTTTTACTTGAAGCATCGCGCTGTGTGTTGATTACCTCTTGGCGGCTGCGCCGCATTCAGGATCGAGTCGATTTCAGGTGAGTAGGTTGTGACGTGCGCGCCCTTAGGCAGGCCCGTAGCAATTGGTTCTGGCTATCCGACTGCCCCTTCAAGTGAAACCTTCAGAAGCTGGCCGGCCTCCATGGCAAACTCAAACGGCAATTCCTTGATCACTTCCCGGGACCAACCGGTGATGATCATGTGGTGAGCCTCTTCTTCTGAGATTCCACGTGAGCGCAGGTAGAAAAGCTGGTCATCGGAGACCTTGGAAGTTGAAGCCTCGTGCTCGAGTTGCGCCGTGGGATTACGAACCTCGATGTACGGCACCGTGTGTGCGCCGCACTGGTCACCGACAAGTAGAGAGTCGCACTGCGTGTGATTAACGGCGTTCTCGGCCGTGGGCATTATCTTGACCTGCCCGCGGTAGGTATTTTGGCCCTTACCTGCCGAGATGCCTTTGGCCACGATCGTGCTCTTCGTGTTCTTGCCAATGTGGATCATCTTGGTGCCCGTGTCGGCCTGCTGATGATTGTTCGCAAGGGCTACCGAGTAGAACTCGCCGACCGAGTTGTCACCCTGGAGAATGACGCTCGGGTACTTCCACGTGATCGCAGAGCCGGTCTCGACCTGAGTCCATGAGATTTTTGAGTTGACCCCGCGGCAGATGCCACGTTTGGTCACGAAGTTGTAGACCCCACCCTCACCTTCCGGGGTTCCGGGGAACCAGTTCTGGATGGTGGAGTACTTGATCTCGGCGTCATCGTGCGCCACCAGCTCCACAACAGCGGCGTGCAACTGACTCGTCTTCCGGAACGGCGCCGTGCACCCTTCCAGGTAACTCACATAGGCACCCTTATCGGCGACGATCAGGGTCCTCTCAAACTGGCCCGTGCCCTCCGCGTTCATGCGGAAGTAGGTCATCAGCTCGATGGGGCAGCGAACGCCCGGCGGGATGTAGGCGAACGAACCGTCGCTGAATACGGCGGAGTTGAGCGATGCAAAGAAGTTATCGCTGTAAGGAACAACCGAACCCAGGTACTTCTTCACAAGATCCGGATGATTTCTTACCGCTTCACTGAAGGAGCAAAAGATGATCCCCAGCTCTTCAAGCTGCTTGGTGTAGGTGGTCGCAACGGAGACGCTGTCGAACACGGCATCAATTGCGACACCGGCCAGTTTCTCTCGTTCTTGTAGCGGAATGCCCAGCTTCTCAAAGGTAGCCAGCATCTCCGGGTCAACATCGGCGAGGCTCTTGGGAGCCTCTTTCTGTGACGACTTCGGAGCGGCATAGTAGTAAATGTCGTCGTAGTCGATGGCCGGGTATTCGATCATCGCCCAGTCCGGCTCGCCCTGAGCCTTGGACATCTTTACCCAGTGGCGATATGCCTTGAGTCGCCACTCAAGCAGCCATTCAGGTTCGTCCTTTTTGGAGGAGATCAGGCGAACTATATCCTCGCTCAAGCCCTTGGGAGCGAAGTCCTGTTCGATGTCGGTCGTGAAGCCCCACTTGTACTCGCCGCCGGTGAGATCACTGTCGCGAGAAATGATATTGGGGGTTGCCAAACGATGCGCCTCCGGCTGTTTAAATCCTGTTTCGACTGGCCCGTACGGTCCAAGAACGCGTTTTCTTTTACGTTCAACTCAATCGTGACCGGGTCATCAATTATCTAATGTTGACCAAAAAGGTCAACATTAGAGTAAACACCCCGCGAAAGAGTGTCAACGAAATTCGTCGCCCCGTACCCTCGAGCCTCACAGCTAGATCACATATATCTCACGCAAATATCACGTATGGCCCGGGCAGACGGCCAATAAGAAAGCCCTCCCCCCGGATTAAACCGAAGGCGGCTTTCGTTTCACTTACGCCATATTGCCGTGCCTGGCTTAAAGCCTAGCCCTTGGAATCCACGATGATCGCCTTTGATCTCCGTGTCGCCGGTGTTACTGACCGTGTGCGCCCAGGCCTCATGCCACATGATGTGGCCGTCTGGCAGTTCCGAATCCATCGCGTTTTCATCCGGCAGTGCGATGTGGGCGTTGCCGCCCTTTACGAAGTAGGCGGTCTCGTCTGTGTGAGAGTGTTCGATGTCGGACTGACCAGCAGGGAGGGTCATGTCCAGCACGCGTACGGCGTCGTTCTCAAACAGAACGGTGTATACGTCTGGCGATACCTTTACACGATCGATGTAAGCCATGTTTTTTCCCTGAGCAAATGGTGCGTTGTTATGCCGTACGCACCCCCTCCCGGCAAATGCGGCATTCGCAAACCGTAGCACAATTAACCGAGAGCTCGAACAAAACTTGAGTGAGTCGTCCCGACGCTTGCGCGTTTGTCCCGTTGATCGGTCAAGATGCCTGGCTCACCGACGCCAACTAGCTACACACGGCTCTCGGTCAGGTCAATTACGTTCGGGTTACGAAGGCGGTCGTCCCCAACCCTGCGGTATACTTATGGACGCAGTTTTCGCGTGCGCACACGCAGCCGCTCCCCAATTCAAGCGACCAAACATTTTTGCGCGTCAGGAGCCGATCTCATAGTGGAGTACGAGGCCGTAATTGGACTTGAGGTCCACGTCCAGCTCAACACGATGAGCAAGATGTTCTGTTCGTGCGGGGCGGACTACCAGTCGGCAGAGCCAAACACGCGAGTTTGCCCTGTTTGCATGGCCCTTCCTGGTGTCCTACCTGTGGTTAATCGCACTGCCGTCGAATCTGCGATCAAGATCGGTCTCG
>CAUZRH010000262.1:0-3108 GCA_963582115.1 Dehalococcoidia bacterium | reverse complement strand
CGCCGCTTTAACAGGTGGCGGTCACCCTCATCCCAGTCCCCTCCCGTTGAGGGAGAGGGAGCAAAACGTGGCGACTACGTGTCTTCCTTGCGTTTCAGGGCCAACACCGTAAGGACTTGGATTGCTCCGCCTCGGCTAGACGTGTGTCACGGTGTCACGCTCTATCCGACCGTGATCGAGATAACCGCCCGCCCTTTCAGGGCCTCAGGGGGGTGTTGAATCGCCTAACGGTGGGTTTGCTGGCGTCTGGCCGTGGTCGCGAGAAATAGATCGGGGTCGTGACCACGCTGTGCGTCACGCGGCCCCTTGGCATTTACTCGCTGATCGAAAAACTCGGGTACATGTCGGTTGTCATCATGAACGCGTATAACTCGATCCCTGTGCCGTACCGGATGACGCCGACTATCTAGTTGAACAACCCTTCCTGCATCTTTCCGGTGATCAGGATTGCAAACCAGGCGATTACCACTGCGATGAGCGCACCGATGGCAAGTAGAACCCACACGACGTAGTGCGGGATTGCAAGAATCCACTTCACAAGCGGCATCCAGCGGTTTAGATCGCTCTGCACGTACGGGTAAGGGAAGTCCAGATGGACTGCTTGTTTTTCATCGGTTGAGGGATATTCGTGCCGCAACAGAAGAAGGTATGTCCCGACACGCGTGTTTAACCGCGTCAACATCTGGTTCCACTCAAACAACCACCGCGAATATTTCTGGTGAAACAGGATCATGACAAGTGGAGCCAGGATCGGTATTCCGGAATTGCTGCCCGTTATCAGTAAGGAGACGATGAATACCGGGATAGCGACTAACCACCTGAACGCTGTCGTGAGGCGGTTCGCATCTTCCGGGTAGTCGACGCTCAGCGTGAGCGGAAAATCGGCTGCTGCCATTTCGCTGTCCTTCCTCGCAGTATTACTGCGTAACCCGTGCGATAGGAACCAGCGGCATGTGATTAGAAAAGACCGAGTGTCGAGAAAATTGCCTCTTAAATGAGGTCAGTTGGACGAGTTCGAAAGCATTGGAGCATCGATATCCATGTCCGGTTATGAAGGGGATACGGCCAACAATAAAAGAGGGCCAGACATACTGTCCGGCCCTCTTTTATTGTTGGCACTAATGCGTCTAGTGGAACGCCCGCTCGTCCTCCAGCGTCCGAAGATTGCGCTTCGGGTACTGGGATCCGGAGTATTTGGCGAACTTGCTCTCGTCAAGTTCGATGCCGATACCGGGGTCCGTAGGTAGCTCCATGTAGCTCCCGGACGGCACTAGCGGCTTCACCGATATGTCGTCACAGATCTCCTGGTTGTGTACGAAATATTCGTAAATCAGGAAGTTCGGCATAACTGCGGACGCTTGCAGCGCTGCGGCCAGCCCTACGGCCGTGCTGTTGTTGCCGTGTGGCGATACGGCGATGTAGTGGGGTGCCGCCATGTCTGCTATCTGCACCAGCTCAAGGATGCCGCCACAGATACAGATGTCGGGGTTGAGGATGTCCACCGCACGTTGGTCGATCACGTCCCGGAACTCTTCACGGGTGTAAAGAGCTTCTCCCGTGACCACTGGAATGTCGGTCGCGTCTCGCACCTCACGCAGCGCAGGGACGTGCTCCGACGGGTTTGGCTCTTCGAACCAGTACGGTCGGTATCGCTCGATCATGTGGGCGAACCGGATGGAGTTCATGGGCGCCAGGCGTCGATGGATCTCGATGAGGAGTTCTACCTTGCCGCCAACTGCGTCACGAACCGCTCCGACCACGGCGGCCGCCTCTTCCAGTTCTTCGTAGTTCGGGTAGGCGCGCCAGGGGCCGGGCAGTGGGTCGAACTTGAGTGCCGTGAAGCCCTTGTTCACGGTTTCCGTAGCGGCCATCGCCCACTCTTCCAGCGTCTTCGGATTGCCGTACCAAGCGTTTGCGTACAGCCGGATCGCGGGCCTGACCGGTCCGCCAAGCAGGTTATATACGGGCTGGTCGACGGCCTTGCCGACGATGTCCCACATTGCGATCTCGATACCGCTAAGCGCACACCACAGGTCCATGCCGCCGCGCTTCGTCGCAAAGTCCTCGAAGGCGATGTTCATCCAGTGACGGATGTTGAAGGGATCTCGACCTTCAAGGTAGCGGCCGAGTTGTTCGATGTGTGCGATCGCCGCCGTGTCGCGGTCGGTCTGCGTGTATGCCTCGCCCCAGCCGACGATGCCGTTATCCGTGGTGAGCTTCACGAACAGCATGTTCTTGCCCTGGGGCGGGTGGATTACAAAGGTCTCGATATCGGTGATCTTCATCGGTATGGGACACTCCTCATCTGTTCAAACGCCGATCCGCAATGGGGATAGCGCATCTTATGGCTTCCAGATAGTTGCTGCGATGTAGCGCTCTCCGTCCGGAGAGTCGGTGTAGTAGTAGACGGTCACAACGTTTCCGTCGCTGCGCTGCACCGACCTCGGGTAACCGATGTCATGACTGCCACCGTCATCCCTAAGCACAACCTCGGCTCCCCACGACTCGCCGTCATCTTCGCTGAGGACGGCCCGCATTCCTGACGGCGCGTCACGGTATCCGTAGGTAAGGCAGATCCGGCCGTCCGATAGTTGGATCATCGCCGGAGGGTTACCACCTGTTCCGGTGTCGGACGCTGGCGTCGATATTTGACGCCACGTTTGTCCATTGTCGTCGCTTCGCATCAGATCGATGGCGTCGGTATCGCCTTCTGCGCCACGAGTGCGGAGGGCGGTCAGAATCCCGCCTCCATCAAGGCGCAATGATGCCGGCATAATGTCGAAACCCTGCGGCTCCTCACGAAGCCACGAAACGAACTTGAACGAACGGCCGCCGTCCTCGGTTTGGGCGCAGAACACCCGGCCCTCTTCGCCGTCCGGTTTGGTCGACGAAAGAAGCAGAGTCGCCGCCTGGGAGGCATCGATTAAATAGTCGGTTCGGGCAGCGACCCCCAGCTCGCCAAACATCGGTAGCATGAACGGCCCGTTCCAGCTCTGGCACCGGTCGGTAGATGTGTAGAACCATGACTCTGCACCCGTGACAAGACCGGTCCGGGCGCACAGCATGGCGAAATCCGGATGGGTGAAATCGGTATCTCCCGGGTGAAGT
>CAUZRH010000261.1:0-3110 GCA_963582115.1 Dehalococcoidia bacterium | reverse complement strand
GCGCGAGCAAAGACTAGGTTTCCCCCAATCTCAAGTTTTGATACCGCTCAAATACTGGCTGATCTGTGGGAGCCCCACGATTTCCCATCTGGTAATCCCTATAACAGCGAAACTGATCGCCCCCCAGAATTGATAATTCCTTCGTATACGGCTATCGCCCGAAGCTGGGGCGTAATAAGCTAATTCCTGTGTCAGTTGGGTACGTTCGTCCGGGTTTCAAGAACTCCCGGCTTCGATCCTTGCTTCTCCGTATCACCTGAGATTCAGACCCAGATAAAAAGGTAGTGGTCGCACCCTATGACCGCCGATTCCTCTAATACCGGCTCTTCAAATACATATCTGGCAGCCGGAGTCGATCTAGACGCCGCAGGCGCGCTGAAGGATCGAATCAAATCAGTTGCAGGTATTACCTTTGGCGGCCGTGTGATCGGTCGGCCGGGTTTTTTCGCAGGCGTTTACGAACGCTCGCCCGACGACGACCTGCTCATGGCCGCCAGCGCTGACGGAGTTGGGACAAAGATCGCTGTAGGCCAGGCCGCAAAGAACTATCGCGGCCTCGGGATGGACCTAGTCAATCACTGCGTGAACGACCTCCTGACCACCGGAGCCCGCCCGGCTTTTTTCCTCGACTATATCGGCCTCGGCCATGCTGATCGGAACGACGCCGTCGAAATAGTTGAGGGCATGGCTGAGGCCTGTAACGCAGCCGGATGTGTCCTCCTGGGCGGCGAGACCGCTGTTATGCCCGGCTTGTACTCGGGCGATGATCTTGACGTTGTCGGTGTTATCGCCGGATACGTGCATCGGTCCGACCTACTTGGCGGCGAAGACGCGCAACTAGGTGATGTGTTGATCGGCGTCCCGTCTAACAGCCCCCACACCAACGGCTACTCGCTGATCCGACGGGTGTTTGATATCGACAACCACCCGGAAGTACTTCAAGAGACCGAGTGGTCTCCGGATCTTGGACGATCCCTGGGCGACGCGTTACTGGAACCGCACCGCAGTTACCTGAATGTGCTTGAACCGGTGATGGGAATGATCCGCGGGATGGCTCACATCACCGGGGGTGGGGTGTTCGAGAACATCCCGAGATCGCTTCCGGACGGACTCGGTGCTGACATTGACCTGTCCAGCTGGGAAGTCCCGCCGTTGTTCCGACTGATCCAGGAGCAGGGCGGGGTAGACCGTGACGAGATGTTCCGTGTCTTCAACATGGGTCTTGGCATGGTTTTGCTTGCATCGAAAGACCGGGCCGACGAGATCATGAAGCTGGTCCCGGATTCCTGGATAGTGGGTCGGGTAGTTGAACGTGAAGTTGGCGCTGAGCTGGTAGCGCTTATTTAAACGATCGTCCGGGTGACATCAAATCACCGAGTACAGGAAATCGACCCGGGTAGTTCGTTCTATCCCACCGGTTCAAGAATAAAAAGAAGCTCCAAGCAATAAGGAACTGTTAAGTTGACTCTCGCCCTACTGAGCGTCTACGACAAGTCGGGACTAGTCGAGTTCGCACGCATAATTCAGGCCGCTGGATTCGATCTCGTTTCCACCGGCGGAACGCATGCAGAACTGGCCGGTGCGGGCCTGTCGGTAAAACAGGTGGCCGACGTGACCGGGTCGCCAGAGATACTGGACGGACGAGTCAAAACGCTCCATCCGGTGATCCACGGGGGGCTGCTCGCCCGACGCTCCAACCCAGACCACGTTTCTCAACTCAAGGAACATGATATACAGCCGGTCGACATCGTTGTCGGTAATCTCTACCCGTTCCGGGAGACCATCTCCCGGCCCGACGTCACGCTTGACGATGCGCTTGAGAACATCGACATCGGCGGTCCGACCATGGTCCGTGCGGCCGCCAAAAACTACCCGGACGTTGTGATCGTCGTAGATCCCGATGACTACGAGCGTGTAGGCGCAATGCTGGCGGATGGTGGCGTGCCACTGGGCGAACGCCGGAAGCTGGCTGCGAAGGCCTTCCAGCACGTCGCTCTCTACGACACCGCCGTCGCCGGATATCTCCGGGACACGCCCGAAGAGGACGATGTCCCTCAGCAGTTCCCGGACGAGTTCACTGCAGGTTTCAAGCTGGGCGGCGTACTCCGATACGGAGAGAATCCGCACCAGCCCGGTGCCCTGTACTCCCGTGATGGCGGCAATGGAGGCGGTATAGCCGCCGCAGAGCTACTTCACGGCCGGGCGATGTCATACATCAACTACTTGGACGCAGATGCGGCATGGACCTCGGTGGCGATGCTGCCATCGACTGCTGTATCGGTCGTTAAGCACGCCAACACATGTGGGCTTGCGATGCACGAGAACCAGACCGAGGCTTACCGAAGGGCTTTCGAGGGCGACAGTGTTTCTGCTTACGGGGGCATCGTCGGGTTCAACTCGACGGTCACCGCCGAGACCGCAGAAGCGATGCGGCCCGTGTTCTACGAGGTTGTAGTGGCACCGGACTATGAGCCAGAAGCGTTGGCCATCCTCAAACGGAAATCAAAGAACCTTCGCCTCCTGAAGGTAAACCCGGAGACGGAACATGGACTCGGATTCCACACCGTTTCCGGCGGGTTGCTCGTTCAGGTGGCGGACCGGGCGGACGACGATCTTTCGGCCTGGAAGGTCGTGACGAAACGACAACCCACCGATGAAGAACGGGCCGACCTGGAGTTCGCATGGCACGCAGGTCGGCTGATCAAATCGAACGCCATCGTACTGGTCAAGGACCGTGCGATCGTTGGCATGGGCGCAGGGCAGCCGAACCGTGTGAACAGCGCGTTCCTGGCCGTGCGGGCCGCTGGCGATGCGGCACCCGGATCGGTGTTGTCATCCGATGCGTTCTTCCCCTTCCCTGACACGTTGGAACTGGCGGCAGAGGCCGGAGTGAAGGCAGCGATATCGCCTGCGGGCTCGATCCGAGACGATGAAGTCGTTGCAGTGGCGGACCGGCTCGGCATGGCGGTGATCATGACCGGCAACCGGCACTTCCTGCACTAGATGGCAGCGAGCGTAGACATAGTCATCCCGGTCCTCAATGAAGAGGCCGCGCTACCCCGCTGCGTTCAAACGCTGTCGGCCTTCATCGCAGAGCATCCTGGACGGGA
>CAUZRH010000260.1:0-3113 GCA_963582115.1 Dehalococcoidia bacterium | reverse complement strand
GCGCACGTGGCGTTCAAACAAGGCGTTGTGGCCGCCGAGACGATAAACGGCATGGAAACCCCAAATATCGTTTACTCAGACATGCCGCGAGCCACCTACTGCCAGCCCCAGGTGGCAAGTATCGGGCTGACAGAAGCACAGGCCACCGAGCAGGGTATGAACGTCAAGTCAGGCAAGTTCGCGTTCCGAGGAAACGGCAAGGCGATCGCGCTGAACGAGTACGAGGGTTTCATCAAGATCGTGTCGGACGCCGAGTCCGGCGAGATTATTGGCGCACACATGATCGGCCCGGACGTGACTGAACTACTGGCCGAGATCGGCGTCGTGAAGACGCTTGAAGGAACGCCGGACGAGATCGCCTGGACCACACACGCCCACCCGACGCTTTCAGAGGCGCTAATGGAGGCGGCTTTGTCGGTCGAAGGCGAGGCCATCCACGGGGCGTAGCGAACCCGGGTGTAACAGAAGTAAAGCGTCACGGGCGGGGCAAGCACCGCCCATACAGCGTTGTTGCGCGTATTGCGTCATCAGCCCGTGGCACGGACCTGGTTACCCTTCGCGTCCTTTGATCGTCTCTTCCAGTAGCTCTTCAAGAGCGAGTCGGTCTATACCTCGTGCGATAGCCTCATCGGCGTCCAATCGATACGCGTTGTCGTCGCCCATATCGGCGTGGACTACGGCGCGATTTGCGAACGCCTCTGGGTAGTTGGGCCTGAGCCTGATCGCTTCCGTGTAGTCCTTCAGCGCGTTCTCATTTAGCTCCAGTGCGTGATACGAGTTGCCGCGATCCACGTACATATCCGGGTAGTCGGGTCTCAGCCTGATCGCTGCGTCGTAATCAGCCACAGCCTCCCGATGCCTCCCCTGCTCCGCAAACGCCGATCCGCGATGGTGGTACATCCCGGCAATAGGTAGAGATAAACCAATCGCCGCCGTGAACTCGCGCTCAGCTGCTGACCAATTTTCCTGGTCGAACAACGCCACCCCGCGTTCATATCGTTCCATAGAGAGGGTTGGGTTCAATCCCTCTTGCGGAGCGCGCCGATTTAGGAGACGGCGAAGTCGCTGAATCATACGGGCAAGCATAGGCCAACAGCGCCCGTCTCAGCACGGGTCAAAAGACTTAACAATTCTTTAATCAAAACCGGTGGTTTCCCACATTGAACCCGGGTGGTTCCGGGTCGTAACGTCTGCACATCGACAAACGCCCACCAGCAACTTACTTCAAACAGGGAAGTTAGCGGATGACTGGTTTTCGCCCGTGAAAATGGGCGCCTTTCCGGAGAACTGAATACAGATGACTCAGAACGCAGCGACCGCACCGGTCGACGCACAGACGTTCGACTCGACACGGCTGTTTGGCAAAATTGCCATGCCCGGAGCGCTCAGGATCGCCCCTTTCCGGCAAATCTGGGCCGCATTGCTCCTGATACATCTGTCCCGCTGGGTTGAGATCACCGTCGTCGGTTGGGTGATCGTTGAAGCCACCGGTTCTCCATTTCTTGTATCCCTCGGCGTGTTCGTACGACTTGCGCCCTTCTTCGTTGCCGGGCCCATTGGCGGCGCAATGGCGGACCGCGTCAACCAGGTGTGGTTCATCCGAGTGACCACAATGGGGCGCGTAGCCATAGCGGTCCTTCTCTCGTTGGCCCTGTTCGCGTTCGGTTCCAACCTCTGGGCCATCTACACTCTGACCGCAATCGGCGGGGTTTTCGCCAGTGCCGTGATACCGGCCCTGCGCGCCCTGTACGCCGACCTTGTGCCGGAGCGAGAGCTCACCGGCGCTCTCGGCTTCGAGTCCATAGCGTTCACCCTCTCACTCATCATCGGCCCGATCATCGCCGGTGTGTTGTTGCCGTTCGTCGCTGCGCCTGTGATGTTTATGGGAACGGCGGTCGCTTACTCGCTTGCGGTCGCCGCTATGTTCTTTGTCCGGTCGTCCGTGGCGGATACAGCGAAAGAAGCTAAAGAAGCACAAGACGACGATAGCGTTCAGTCGACACGCCCCGGCCTCTTCGAGTCCATCGCCGATGGGTTCCGGGTTGCGCGTTCCCGCCCGATGATAATCGCCGCGTTTGCCGTGATCGTGACGGCCGAGGGCTTTGCGTTCACTTTCCTCCACCTGATCCCGATCTTTGCGACGGACGTCCTTGGCGGCGGTTCCACAACCCTGGGTATGCTCTGGTCCATGCAAGGTGCCGGCGAGCTGGTCGGTGCGATGGTGATCGTTGGTTGGCTTGGAAAGCGGATCAATTCACCGGGCAAGGCGCTTCTCATCGCCGTGTCCATTTGCATGATCCTTGGGATTCCCCTGGGACTCTCGTCGACACTTCCCCTCACGATGTTCATGCTGTTCTCGCTAGGGGTCTCGGCGTCTATGTTCGGGGTGATGCAATCCAACGTCATTCTCCTCTCGGCCCCTGCCAAAGTACGCGGGCGGTTGATAGGTATCCAGACAATGTTCCTGATCGGATTTCCCATCAGCGCAGTCGTCGTAGGGTCTATCGCAAGCGTCTTTGGGCCGCACGTTGCGGTCGTCACAATGTCGACAACCGGGTTGCTTTCTATTGGCGTTGTAGCGCTCAAGTTTCCACAACTACGTCAGCGGATGGTCTCAGCGGAATAGAGCACAACTGACGGCAAGCGAAGGCCACGCGTGCTGGATTAATCACGCATACACACTGGGCGTTGCGCGGCCTTCGCTAACCACTGACAATTGGCGGCTTCGCCGCTAATTTCTGAGCGCCATACAACTTCGCCCTACAACCTTCTGGGAGACCGACTATTGACCTCGAATTCCGAATACGACGCCGTACTCGACAAAGTAAGCACGGGATCGCGTCCATCTGATCTGAAGATCACGGACGTGCGCATCGCCGTGGTCGGCCAGGACAACTGGCGATGGCCGATCATCCGGATCTACACCAACCAGGGCCTGGTGGGACTTGGCGAGGTCAGGGACGGGGCCAGCGCTCGATATGCGCTGATGCTGAAAAGCCGCCTGATCGGTGAAAACCCGACCGAGGTCGACAAGCTGTTCCGCAAGATCAAACAGTTCGGCGGAGACGCCAGGCTTGGCGGCGGCGTCTGTGGTGTCGAAATGGCACTCATGG
>CAUZRH010000259.1:0-3116 GCA_963582115.1 Dehalococcoidia bacterium | reverse complement strand
TCTCCCTCGTCTATAACAAGGTTCACCATCTCGGTGACAAACAGGGGGGGGCCTTCGGTCTGCCCGTGCATGGATGCGACTAGCTCCGGCGACGGATCGTGTCCGGAAGCCAGTGCAATAATCTGGCCGACCTCTTCCAACTCCAGTCCCCGCAGCGTCATGCGCAGGAAGTGTTGACGTCGGTTTAATTCCGCCAGCGTCTGGCCGAGTGGATGACGTCGATTTAACTCAACATCGCGGTAGGTACCGATCAGGAGTACCGGCGACGACGCCATTTCCTGCGCCAGAAACTCAAGCAACAAGAGCGATGATCGTTCTCCCCAGTGAAGATCCTCAAGGATCAACGCCATCGGTGCCTTCTGAGAGGCCCGTGAAAGGAATCCAGCGATCTACCGAAACAGCCTGAAGCGCGCCGCCTTCGGCGTGTCTGACATGGACGGTCGTTCAAGTCCCGGTAGCGCACTGTTTAGCTCCGGAACCATTTCGGCGATATCAGGAGCGCCGTCGCCCACCTCTGCTCTCAGTACATCCGGGTCGCAGGTGGTTGCGTAAGCTCCAATCACCTGCACCCACGGCCAGTACGGCAGCGCGCCCTCAGATTCGTAGCAGCGGCCCCAGTAGAGTTGTGTGCCGTCGTTTACAAGTTGCTCCGATATGCGTGAAACAACTCCCGTCTTGCCAATGCCCGGCCTTTACCTCGACAAAGGCATACGACAACGCCTTGAGCTCGGCTTCACGACCTACGAAGACCGATCGGCGGCGGGAATCAGGTCGTTCAGTATCGGTAGCCGCACCTCCGACCAGTAACGACAGCCGGGGAGGAGTTTACGTCCGGGGAACGAGACTGATGCCTCCGCCGCGACCTCTCGCGCCCGCTATCTCATGTCCCTGATTCCTCAAACTCTCCACATCGCGAAGAATTGTTCGGATGGTCACGCCGAAACGAGTTGCGAGTTCCGATACGGCGGCCGGGGTCGAACGACCGTCCAAGTATCGGAGCAACTCTCCTTGTCTTGTTTCAACAGGCATAGTCACGACCAGGGGGAATTAGTGAGACGATATTCGATATGAGGTCGATATCATGACATATCTGGGTGCCAGGCTCCGAAACTTTCGTCCGAATACCGCCTCTGGCGAGGCCAGGTTTCCTGGCAGATCTCGTCCCAATACGATTCGTGTGTGTGAGGCCGCGTATGTCGGTAGTACCCGACGTCCACCTGCACAGACCTGTCTCGTATGCAACGAACAATACAGAACTGAGGATAGATTCAATCGCCAGGGCTGGCCATTCAACGCGGCCAATAAACGAGGACTGAGGATTCAGGGAGCTTAGTCCTGTTCCTCTAACGCCTTATCAGACGCCGTGTCGCCCCTGAGGTCTTCTTCAGGCGGCTTGACGCCACGGAACGCTGCGTAAACGGCCACGTCATAAACCAACTTTGCCGAAGCCGCTATCAAGAAGGGCGCGGCCGTCACGCTGTTGGACCAGAGCAAGCCCGTGAACGATGTACTCGGCATCCGGAACGTGGTGCGGCCAAGGTTGTTCGCCCCGGCCATGGTTACCCTCTCATCTGACGGCACGATCGCCATGACGTATGACTGCCGGGTCGGCACATCCATCTCGTTAAACAGTTCGCGCAGGATGAACACCCCGATCGCTATCGGGAAGGTCGGAGCCAGTGCGAACGCTATGAGAAGGAAGTTCGCCCCTATCTGGGTCCACACCATCGTATTAAGCAGGCCGATCCGACGGGCGACGTATGGAGCAGCCCAGATCGATCCCAGGTTCCACAACTGCGCAACGACGAGCACAGCGCCAATCGTCCCTTCATTGGCTCCGAAATGGGTGAAGAGCCAGAAAGAGACAAAAGCGTCCGAGACCATACCCCCGGCCATCGAGTCGATCCCAAACAGGCCCGATATCCCGAGGATCCGACCGCGAGATCGTGTTTTGAGGGGGTTTGTGAAGCGACCACCGCCGACCATGTCTGATTCAACCGCCGACGAGAGCGCCATGTACATAACGGCTGCGGCGAGGTTGAAAACGACGTAGAGGCCGATGGTGATGCGGTAAGCATCGACCGGCTCGAGGTCGAACACTCGTATCAACAGCGTCGCCAGTCCCGCCATCAAGGCACCAAGTGCCCGCCCGCCGGAGGAAAACACGGAAAGGTACGAGAACGACTTGGTCCGTTGCTCCGGAGTTGCAATCTCGGCAAGCCCAGCCTGTTCAAGTTGAACTATCGGGCCGTGATGCATCCCGCTTGCCGCATACGCGCCAAAGAACGATCCGACGGTCAGAAGCAAGAAGTTGTCTGTCGCCACAAGCATGACGCCGGACAGTCCGGTGATCAGTGCCATCGAGGCGAACCAGTGCCGACGTGACATTGCAGGCCCGGCAACGACCACCAGTGACGACAGGGCAACCCCGCCAACCAGGCTGAATCCGAGCAGGAAGCCGATTCGCGGTGCGCTCAGCCCGACGGCATCGAGGTAGATCGCAATGAGCACCGCAAGGATGCCCATGCCGGTGGCGCGCACCCCCCTGCCGCCATACACGAGCAGCGCGTCGAGTCTTGGGCGACCTCGTGAAACCGTTGCGTCGTTATTCATCTGGCATCAGGCATAGGGGCGAGAGTGTACGCGCTACCGGAGCCGCGTGCGGCGCTTATTTATATTGGCGTGTTTTGAACTCGGCAGCCGTACTCGCCTTGCGTACGCGTTGGCCTAGTGGGCAGTTTCAGGCACGTCCTTTAGGGGCATCGATCACGTAAAGCCGCATATCTGTCATCCTGAACTTGATTCTGGATCGGACTATCCAGGGTCATCGCCTCATCGGTTCCAGGTCACGTAGCCTCAAAGCCAAGGCCGCGACCCGGAGCGCTCGCCAATCACGCCGTCGATGACGGCAGGTTTGCGCCCCTCATACGCCATCCCACATAGACCTCTCATATTTTCGCGCGATGCAAAAATCCCGGGCAGGCAATATCATTCATAGTCTGACCTGAGGAACCCCTTCTCCACTTCTTTCGGAAATGTGAACCCTCATGAAGATCGCAATCCCCGCTGACTCAGAACAGGGAGAGATGCGCGTCGCACTCGTTCCCGAGACAGTC
>CAUZRH010000258.1:0-3119 GCA_963582115.1 Dehalococcoidia bacterium | reverse complement strand
GTCCACTTCCGCCTCGGTGTTGTAGATGTAGAAGCTGGCTCGTGCTGCTGACACGATACCGTGACTTCGGATGAGCGGCATAGCGCAGTGGTGGCCGGTTCGTATCGCTATCCCCAACTGGTCCAGAGCCGTACCGAGGTCGTGCGAGTGAACCGAATCGTGTGAGAAGGAGACCACAGCCCCCCTGTCATTGATCTCTCTTGGGCCGAGGACGTTAATGCCGTTCAGCCCGTCGAACTTGTCCAGCGCGTAACCGGTGAGCTGTTGCTCGTGTTCCCACACCCGGTCCATGCCGAGCGCCGACAGATAGTCGACCGCAGCGCCCGTTGCGATAGCGTCTGCGATGTTGGGGGTTCCGGCCTCAAACTTATAAGGGAGATCGTTCCAACTGGCGTCCTCATACGTGACTTCAAGGATCATGTCCCCGCCGTACATCCAGGGAGGCATTGCCTCAAGGATTTCGGGCTTCCCGTACAGAACACCGATCCCGGTTGGGCCGAGCATCTTGTGGGCCGAGAAGGCCATGAAATCGCAATCAAGCGCCTGCACGTCCACCGGCATATGCGGAACCGATTGTGCCCCGTCCACCAGAATTACAGCGCCCACCTCGTGAGCAGCGTCGGCCAGAGCTTTAATGTCGATCACCGTCCCCAGCACGTTGGACATGTGCGTGGCGGCGACGATCTTCGTGCGCTCGGTTATTAGCTCCGCGGCCTGCTCCATGTCCAGGCGGCCGGTTTCGGTTTCCTGGATTATCTTGAGCGTTGCGCCCTTCCGGTACGCCAGTTGCTGCCACGGCACGATGTTGGAGTGGTGTTCCATCGCCGTCGTGACGATCTCATCGCCAGCGCAGACGTTGGCCTCGGCCCACGTGTAGGCGACGAGGTTCAGCGATTCGCTGGTGTTACGCGTCCAGATGATCGACTCCGGGGACGGTGCGTTGATGAAGCGCTGAACTTTCCCGCGGGCGTCTTCGTAAGCCTCGGTGGCTTCCATGCTGAGCGTGTGGACGCCGCGGTGGACGTTGGAGTTATATCGCTCGTAATAGTCGACAAGCGACTGAATGACCTGAGTTGGCTTCTGGGATGTAGCAGCGTTGTCCAGGTAAGTGAGCGTGCGCCCGTTTACCTCTCGCCTCAGGATCGGGAAGTCTGCGCGAATGCGCTGGACATCCAGCGGCGCGCTGGGTGTCTTGGAGGTCATTAGTCGGCAGCCGCCTGCAGCAACGGGATCGTGTTTTCGGTCACGCTCTGCACAAAGTCCTGCAACGCCGGAATACCGATGCTGTCGACGATCTCGGCGGCGAAACCGCGCATCAGCATGGCCTGCGCCGTCTTCTGATCGATACCCCTGGACTGCATGTAGAAGAGTGCCTCCGGGTCCGTGTGCCCGGCCGTTGCACCGTGGGCGCATTGCACGTCGTCTGCGTAGATCTCAAGGCTCGGCTTCGTGTCGATCTCTGCGCCGTGCGAAAGAACCAGGTTCAGGTCCTTCTGATACGCCTGTGTTTTTTGTGCGTCCTTCTTCACGAGCACCTTGCCGCTGAAGACGGCCCGTGAATTGCCTGACAGCACACCTTTGTAGAACTGGTGGCTGGTGCCGTGCGGTTTCGCGTGTGTCGTGGAGATGTGGTTGTCCATGTGCTGATCGCCCGTGGTGAGGTACAGGCCGTTCAAGGTGCACTCAGCACCGGGAGCGTCCAGCAACACGTGAAGATCGTTCCTGCCGATCTTCGGGCCCAGCGCGAAAGATGTCGACGTAAAATTGGAGTTGTCGTGCTGGTAAACACGTGTGGTGCCGATGTGGAACGACTCCTCGTTCTCGACAAGGACACGGAAGTGGTCTATCCCTGTTCCCGAACCAAGTACGTACTCCGCAACGGGAGCAGTGAAACCGGACTCAGCACCAAGGCTGACATAGGTCTCGATCACCTTAGATCGAGAGTTGTTCCCGGCGACTACCAGTGTCCGAGGAAAGCTAGCTCGTGACGCTCCCGGGGAGGTGAAGTACAACAACTGGACCGGTGAAGTGGCCTCATAGTTGTCGGCTATCTTGACGTAACCGCCGTCGGCCAAGAATGCAGTATTTAGCCCAGAGAACGCACTTTCATCTACAGCAGCATGTTGTGCAAGGTTCTCTCGCAATGTCGCGTCGTCCGCGGCGTCGGAAATGTTCTTGACCTCTACACCGGCGTCTGCCGAAACATGTGACAGCATCTCCGAGTAGCGGCCGTCGACAAACACCAGCGTGGTCCAGTCGTCGCTCCAGGGAGCGCACTCGTTGATCACTTCGGCGCTTACCTCGCCGGGCTCGTCTCGTTGGAATGCGAATACAGCACTGTCCAGTGCGGCAAGGTTAGTGTATTTCCAGAGTTCGTTACCGCGTCGCTCCGTTGGGAATCCGATCGAGTCGAAATGGTCCCAGCCGCGCTGCCTTAGCTCCGACATCCAGTCCGAGACCGGACGGGATTCAGTTAGCGCCTTGAAATCGACGGCGTATTTTTCGCCTCTGGCGGTCGCCAGCGTCATCGTTATTTCTTACCTGTCTCTGATTGCGTAAGGGAGGTGATACAGGCCGGTCAGTTAACCGGCAGCTGCCTTGAGGTACTTCTCGTAGCCAGACTTCTCGACCTCAAGCGCGAGCTCTGGTCCGGCGGTCTCTACGATCTGCCCATCGACCAGGATGTGGACCACGTCTGGCTTGATGTAGTTCAGAAGACGCTGGTAGTGAGTGACGATCAAGAAGGAACGCTCAGGGCTGCGAAGGCTGTTTACACCCTCCGCCACGATGCGCAGAGCATCGACGTCTAGGCCGGAGTCGGTCTCGTCCAGGATCGCAAGTCTCGGCTCAAGCATCTCCAATTGAAGCATCTCGTTGCGCTTCTTCTCCCCACCGGAGAATCCCTCATTGAGGGAACGCTTCACAAGATCAGGGTCGATCCCTACGGCTTCAACCTTTTCGTCGAACAGCTTCGAGAATTCTCGAACACTGAGCGGCTTCTCTCCGGCGTAGTCACGACGTGCGTCCAATGCCGCCTTGAGGAACTGCCAGGGACGGACTCCGGGGATCTCTGCCGGGTACTGGAAAGCGAGGAATAATCCTCGTAATGCCCGTTGTTC
>CAUZRH010000257.1:0-3164 GCA_963582115.1 Dehalococcoidia bacterium | reverse complement strand
TGGCTGAAAAGACCGAAAATCGACTCAGCATTCGCAGAGTCGAGTTCGCCCGTTGGCTCGTCCGCAAGGATCACAGATGGGCGCATGGCGACAGCACGGGCGATGGCAACGCGCTGTTGCTCTCCACAGTCAGGCCAAGCCAATGCAGCTTTGGAAGTCGTACGAAATGGTGCCCCCGGAGGGAGTTGAACCCCCGACCGTCTGCTTAGAAGGCAGCTGCTCTATCCGCTGAGCTACGGGGGCGAGCGCCAATAACGTTCGTAACAGGATATCGGTGTCGGATCACACCCGTCTACCGAGTTGGAGACTAAGCCAATTGAGATTGATCGTCGCGTTCCCTAGATGACGTTACGGCTTGTCATGGCGTGGGACATCCGTGTTGGCCGAGGGCCAATAAATGGATTTGTGAGTGGTGCCCACAAGTGATTTATTGGGGATACTCGCGATAAACACGCATTTATAGAGGTTTATTACTTACTTGACCTATCCCCTTGGTCGGAACCAAAGAACAGATTTTGAACAAGCTGAGACAGGTAGACGTCTTGGGATCCAACGTCAGTATGGTGGCAGTATCTGTCAGGGAGATCGGCATCTACGCATTTAGGTACCCGTCGCATGGACGGTACGTGTGCGTTGATAGCTCGGATGAGTTCAGAATGAGGGTCACTCAGTCTCGGAAAATCGGCCGATAATCCATTTCCTTCTACGATCACCCTAATCAAGCGGGCGAGCGTATAATCCGGGAAATTGCCGCTGGGCTGATTTTGTTTGGAACCTGAAGCACAGCTAACACATACGTCGGTACGCCCGCCCTACAGGAGGCAGCGATGACCTCGAAGGTCTATTTCATGGACGCCCGCAGTGACTCGGCGGATACGAGTCTCATTGCGAAGACTTTGACCGTGTTCGATGCCGCAGGGCTGGACAAGCTGGTCAACGAGGGCGACGTCGTCGCCATCAAGGTCCACTGTGGTGAGTGGAACAGCAGCGCATACCTCCGGCCTGTTTACGCACGGGCGCTGGCAGACCGCATCAAGGAACTGGGCGGCCGACCGTTTGTATGCGACACCACGACCCAGACCTATAACCCGTACGGAAGCCGGGCCACGGAGCTTGACCTTCTTGAGACGGCTTCCCGAAACGGTTTCAATGCCACCACGCTGAACTGCCCGTTCATCTGCGCAGATGGATACGTTGGGACCAGCGACTACCGGGTCGACATCCCGGAGGGCTACATTCTTAAAGAGGCTTTCGTTGCACAGGCGATCGCCGCAGCGGACGTGCTGATCACCCTGACCCACTTCAAGGGCCACGGAATGGGCGTCATCGGCGGAGCGCTCAAGAACTTGGGAATTGGCGCACAGTCCAAGCGCGGTAAGTTCAACGTCCACATGGGACGGCACCCGAAATACGGAGCCGGCGATGCGATGGACTTCCACCCGGAGAACTTCCAGGGCAAGGCCAAGGACCCGGACTGGACCATTCTTGAAGACTGCTGCCCGCTCAGCCTGTTTGAGGTCACGGACGACGATGAACTCAAGTGGGAGCGGGAGAAATGCATCAATTGCCTGGGTTGCATGGGCATCATGAACCCACGGGGTATCTTCCGGCCCAACCTGGCTAACTTTGACGCAACGGACGCTGCGATCGCAGACGGCGCTCTTGGCGTCGTCAAGGCCGTCGGTCCGGACCGCGTCGGTTTCGTCACCGTTGCAGTCGACGTATCACCCAAGTGTGACTGCGCCGGCTTCTCCGACGTGCCAATTGTTCCCCACCTCGGTGTATTCGCCAGCATCGACCCGGTCGCTATCGACCAGGCCTGTGTCGACGCCGCCCAGCACGCACCGGGCATCCCCGGTTCGCTGTCTGAAGAGGTTGGTGTGGACGCACCGGGCGATCGCAAGTTCGACCTGGCTGGATCTTCTATCGAAGGTGCAAGTGAGCAGACAACCATCAACACGGCCGTCGTGAACGGCCTTGGCTCTCGTGAGCACGAGCTCATTCACGTAGAACGGGCAGGAGCTGAGAAGTTCCGGTTCCCGCTCGACAGGCGGCCGACTCGACAGCGCTTCGGAAAGCTGTTCGCCAAGTTCCAGCCCTTCCCGTTTGACCGCTACGATACCCGCGGATTCAACCGCCTCCCGGAGGTGGATCTGGATGCCGTCAAAGGTCACAATGGCCCGACGGTGGACCCGCACTCACACGGCGATGCTCCGTACCACGGAGACGGTGTGTGGCACCCGGGTATGGAAGAGGCTGCCGGGCATAGTGGAATGAACCCGACTTCCGATGACAAGGCTGAGACACCCGCCGGAGACGATTAGTCGCAAGCGGATCTCAACCTGAGATTGCCTGAATTAGTTAGAAAGGGGTGTTCCTGGAAACGGGAGCGCTCCTTTCTTAATAGTGGGCTCGATGGCTTGCCTCAGGACGGTTTTTCGGCCATCCTGAGGGCCTTACGCTAAGCGTTACTTATGAGAGAAGAGCGCTGGAGCGATTATCTGACCATCCCCGTCGCCGGATTTCTCGGTGCCGGTGTAACTAGTAGCTAGAAATAACCTGATTTACAGAGGGAGAAAAAATCACTTGGCAAGGGCACAAGATCAGCTCGATGAAGCTATCGGAATCATTCGTGAGACGGCCGGCGGGCTAGACGATGACCTCAAGGGACGACTGGAAGCGGCGGCATCTGCGATGGAAGTTCACCGAGAGAAGTTCTTCTTCCAGTCACTCACCGGACTTCCGTTCGCGGTCAAGGCGAACAGGGCTGCCAAGGCCCTCGTCGCATCAGCAAGCGATGCCACGGTAACGGTGATTGAAGCGGTCGCAGCAGAGATAGACGACAAGGCTGACGCCCCCGGTACGGTGCTGACCTAACCTTGTCTACGATTCTTGTTACGGGCGGCGCCGGAAGTATGGGCCGCCTCGTCGTGGGCAACCTGCTGGCGCAAGGACACTCCGTCCGCGTCTTTGATCTACCTAACGTCAACTACGAAGGGCTTGAAGGAGAACCGCGAGTTGAAATAGCTCGCGGTGATCTGACGGATTCTTCTGATGTTGGTAACGCCTGCGACGGCGTGGATGCCATCGCACACCTTGCAGCCATTCTGCCGCCGGTAGCGGAGGCTAATCCGGATCTCACACGCCACGTCAACATAGACGGT
>CAUZRH010000256.1:0-3182 GCA_963582115.1 Dehalococcoidia bacterium | reverse complement strand
CAGGACTCTCACGGGACTGGACGTTTTCTCTCCGTGTCCGGTGAAACTCTCGAACGTGCCCCGTGTATAGGAGTCGTACCACCCACCTACGTATAGCGTTGCGGCCTCCGGGTACTTGTCCCAGTAGAGGCTGGGATTCATGCTCGGGTGCTTCCAGTAGTCGTCGTAATCGGCGCTGGTGGTGAGTTCGATAGCCCAACACTCGTACGGCGGCGTTAGTCGTAGTTGAGTCTGATCCGGACGTATGGGCAACCGGCTTAACCAGTCCCGGAACGAATGCTTTCCGGAAAGAAGGGACGCAGCGATGTGTGGATCAGGCTTCAGCCGCACCTGAGTGTTGAGCGCAGAGTGCCAGAACGCCCATGCCAGAAAGCGCAGCTCCAGCGCACCACCGTGGCGAACGGAACTGGTGTAGGCGTTTGAGCCGCTCATGTTCGGCACCATCGCTGCCAGATTGTCCGGGCCAAGCGCTGCCATAGAGGTCTGCGTCCATGCGGCCCAGGAAGTACCCCACGCCCCCACTTTCTCTCCCGCCCATGATTGCTCTTTTATCCACGCCATCGTGTCGAAACCGTCCTCGGCCTCGGGCACCAGAAACCGGACATCACCCTCTGAGCGATAGCAGCCGCGGCAGTCCTGGGTGACCGCTATGTAGCCGCGTCTGGCGAACCAACTGTTGTAACCGGAGCCTTCCTCGTTGTCGACCTTGTTGTAAGGAGTGCGATTAAGGAGGACCGGTAATCGCCCTTCTACAGGTCTGCCGTCACGGGCCGGGCGATAGATGTCCGTCGCCATCCGAGCGCCATCCCGCATCGTGACCATAACGTCACGTTCAACAACTACATCAAACTCGGGCTCAGACCGTGGCACGTGGGATCTCCTTTATGTTTCTGGTATTTTTCCGGTTACCAGAAGGGCGGGCGAAATAAGTCCGCCCGCCCTTCTATAGGTCATCTTGTTGAAACTCGCTCGCAGCTAAACGGTCGGAATTTCCGGCAATGAACCAAGAATGTCCTCAAGCTCATCCTGCGTCGGCTTATCGATCGACGGACTTGGCGGTCGGGTTGTGAAGGTGTCCATCAGGCCACGCTTCATCATCGAGTACTTACGAATACTAAGTCCGATTCCGGGCTGGTTCTCGTATCGGATGTACGGTACCCAGTCGTAGAAGAGTTTTCGGGCGGCATCGATATCGCCTGCGGCGACCAGTCGATACAGTGCGACGAGTACTTCCGGGTACGCAAACCCGGTCATCGTCCCGGAGCCTCCTCGTCGAAGCTCTTCAAGGAGGAAGGATCCGCCAAGGCCTCCGAAGATGGCCATGTTGTCGCCGGTAAGTGCAAGAACCTGTGTGATTTTTGGCGGTGTCGGCGGGTCTTCAAGCTTCAGATATTGCGCATCCGGAAGCTCAGCATTCAGACGCGCTATAAAGGGAGGAGACATGAAAACACCGCTCTCCCCCGGGTGGTCTTGCACAACTATCGGGATGGTCGTCACAGCCTGCACCGCCTCAAAGTAACGGTACAGAACGGGTTCATTAGGCTTCGCCATCCGGCCCGGTGAGACCATAACTGCGGTAGCGCCGTGCTCCTGCGCTTCCTTTGTTCGGCGTGCTACGAGTGCGTGGCTTTCTGAGCTCACGCCAACGGTGATCGTGATACGGCCATCGGCAGCGGCCACAATAGCGTCGAGCGCAGCGAGCCGTTCGTCATCGGCCAGCCGGTGAACCTCTCCCATGACACCCAGTCCAACGACGCCCGTACATCCAGTATCGGCGGCGCAATCGACCAGACGTTTAAACGGGGCAACATCGACTTCTCCGTTTTCTTTAAACGGGGTCGGCAACATAAAGTGAATACCGTTCAGGCGAGTATCGGCGGGCAATTCATCCTCCTCGTATTTTTGTCTGAAATAAATGGCTAAAGTTGGTGGCGGTAAGTTATTCGCTGAATATCTTCGACTGCGCTGGTGCAAAGCGCTGGCACGAGAATCTGCAGCGGAAGGTTACCCGAATATGGCCTGAGGCGACGACTTGTTCCGGCCGAACGGGAACGTCGAGCAGGAAGTCTCGCCAAATCTCGCGATACTACTCATGCTCAACTTGAATCTCTTGACAGTCGTGATGAGCGTCACTACGATTCTCCCATCGTGATTTACATGAATAAAGAAACAAGCGCATGCGCTTGTTGTGGAACCGCCTGACGGCCTTTCTGCGCACTTTTCGTCGTACGGGCCTCACTAATTGAATGGTGAGGCTTTTTTATTTCCAGAACTCTTCGGCCTCTACTTGGCCAAACAGGATCAGGGAGCATTAGTTGACTACTGAAATTCAGAAGCCCAAGTGGACTCCAAACCCCGAAGGACAGCGGGTTCTCAAGATCGACGCGGCTGAGATCGAAGACTTTGAGCGCCAGGTCGCACGATTCCGGAGCGGCGAATTCGCAGAGACCGAGTTCATGGCCTTCCGGCTCAAGCAGGGCGTCTACGGTCAGCGCCAGCCCGATGAACAGATGGTCCGCATCAAGGCCCCGTTCGGCGGCCTTACGGCAGATCAGATGGACGTCATCGGCAAGATCGCTAGCGAATATGCTCCGTTGAAGAAGGGCCATGTCACGACCCGTGAGAATGTCCAGTTCCATCACATCCCACTGGAAGACACCCCGGAAATCATGCGAATGCTGGGCGACGTTGGCCTGAGCACACGTGAGGCTTGCGGGAACACTATCCGGAACGTCACGGGTTCTCCCGCTGCCGGTGTTGCTATGGACGAGGTCTTTGACCCGACCCCTTACGCCGCCGCATTTGCTCGCTACTTCCTGCGACATGAGCTTTCGGGTGGGATGCCCCGGAAGATCAAGACGTCGTTCTCCGGTGGCCCGAGTGACGAAGCCGTTGGAGGTATCCACGACTTCGGATTTATCTCAAAATTGAAGGACGGCAAAAAGGGATTCAAGCTGGTCGCCGGTGGCGGTCTTGCCATCTTCCCGAAAGAAGCCCCGGTGCTTTACGAGTGGGTCTCGACGGACGACTACCTTCACGTCTCAGAAGCGGCCCTGCGGATATTCAACCGCTCCGTAGAAGAGCGAAAGACCCGCATGAAGGCCCGAATGAAGTTCATGGTCGATCGCATCGGGATCGATGAGTTCCGAACCCAGATCGAAGAGGAACTCAAGGGCGACTGG
>CAUZRH010000255.1:0-3188 GCA_963582115.1 Dehalococcoidia bacterium | reverse complement strand
TGTCCATGCCCGGAATCATCTGCCCGGAACCAATTCCAAGCGCCTGGTCGAACTTAGTCTCCACCTGCCACACATCAGTGCCACGTTGGCGATAAATGAGTTGTCCGTCGCCAACTATGAACTCTTCCACCGGATCTTCCGAGTTGTCGGAAAACGCCCTGTAGCGGCCGGGTAACGACCATTCACCCGTGATCTTGGCTATCTGAGCCGTCTCACCCGCAGTAACAACCGTTTCCGTCATAAATCGGAATGACTCAAGGGTGGACGAGACCTCACCCGACCGTTGCAGAACGTGCGCGGCGGAAAGACCTCCAACACCTGTCGGCGCCTGAGATTTTGGGGCTGCCTGTGCTGTAGCAAGTGCGATCTGCGCAGCGGTCAGAGGCGTCTCTGGCTCCGAATCAGAACCGCAAGCGATCATCGTCATCGCCAAAACCAGCGACAACAAGCCCATCGCGAAATTCCGTCTCACTCGCGCTCTTCCTCTTTTTTGCCCGTTGGGTTGTTGCCAGGGCCTTCCATTAAATCCGGTCGTCGTTCACGGGTCCGGTATTCCGACTGTTCTTTTCGCCACTTTCCCAGGCGTGCGTGATCTCCGGAAAGAAGGACATCAGGAACTTCACGGCCATCCCATTCAGAAGGCCGCGTGTAAACGGGGCCCTGCAACCTGCCTTCCAGCCCAGCGGCAAACGAATCCGACGGCGCAGAGTCTTCAGAGCCAAGAGCGCCGGGAATGAGTCGCGTGAGCGCATCCACGAGCACTATGGCCGCCGGTTCTCCGCCAGATATGACGTAGTCACCGATCGAAATTTCCTCATCGACCATCGCCTCTATAAAGCGCTCATCAACGCCCTCATATCGGCCGCAGATCAGTATGAGAGATTCATAGACAGCCATCTCACCGGCGATCGATTGATCTAGCCGACGCCCTTGGGGAGTTAAAAGGACTACGCGAGGCTCCGATTCACCGACGTCCGCTGCGCTTGATTTCAGGTCCCGAACGGCGTCACCAAGCGGGCCCGGTTTCATCACCATTCCGGCTCCACCGCCGTACGGCATATCGTCGACGGTCCGGTGTTTGTCCGTCGTGTAGTCGCGGAGCTGGTGTGCGCTTATCTCCACCAACTGATCCCGGACGGCACGCGAGACGATACTGGCGCCAAAAGGCCCGTCAAACATCTCCGGAAAAAGCGTAATGATTCGGATGCGCACGGTCAGCCTCCGTGGGAGCCAGAATCGGAATCTGAGTACCCTGAGTGCTTCCCGTGATCGGCGTGCGAATCGTCTTCAGTGGCAGAGAAACCCTCTTCGGGGTGCGGTCCGCGCCGGTCGGCAAGAATATCGATTGCATGGCCCAGCACCGGAAGAATCACTTCTAGCGTTTCCCTGACCCCGCGCGGGCTGCCCGGCAGGTTCACTATGAGCGTGCGCCCGCGGACCCCCGCAACGGCTCGACTCAACATCGCCGCGTGCGTTTTGGCTATCGACTGAGCGCGCATCGTCTCCGCGATTCCCGGCACCGTCATGTCGATCACATCCGTGGTCGCTTCCGGCGTGACGTCGCGCGAGCTAAGTCCTGTTCCACCGGTGGTAACGACAAGGTCCACATTCCCGCCATCAGCCCACCCGCGAAGTTTGTCCGAAATCTGGTCGCGCTCGTCCGGGACCATCACACGATCCACGCGCTCAAACCCGGCGTCGGTGAGGATCTGCTCGACCGCATCACCGCTGGTGTCCTCGCGTTCGCCCGCCGCGCCGGCGTCGCTGCTGGTCAGAACGGCGAATCTGCGGGTCCCAGAAACCTCAGAGCCTGCGTCGTGATCGTGCGGGTGTGAATTGTGGGGGTGCGCATCGTGACTCATAGGGAGAAAGATATTAGCACGGCATGGCTACGGGTCATTGAACAATCGGCAGAATCGTTCATCTCGTTTCTCGCCCAGCCAGCCAGAAGGTTGGCCTGGAAAATTGGCCCAGAAATCAGAGGGTCGACGCCAGAGATGCCCAAATATTTCCAGTAAATCCCGTGAAATTTCGCGAATCCCCAAGAATATTCGGGCGACGTTTCAGGAAATGAGCAAAAACGCGTAATTCGTCTCACTAGAAAAAAAGTGCTGCAAATTGCTACCTATATACGAGTGCGGACGCGGAAGTCGCAAAACAGATTCCCGCCGTCCTCCAATTCAGGCCTGACCCGTCCCCGAAATATTTGGGCGTTCAGGCAACTATCCGATCAGGAAACGGTCCCCAGATTGATGCCAGTCATGCTCCCCACGCTCCAGGTTGCGACACAGCAATGTGCCGAGCCGGATTCGACACGTCATCGTGCCGGGGGAATAGCACGTCCGGACATCACGTCGACATCCGTCCGGGGGCTCGCACAAATGCCTGAAACCCGGGAGACTCGCCACATCCCCGTCATGGTGCCAGAGGTGCTGAGCGCCCTGGAAATAAAGACCGGCGGTTCTTACATCGATGCCAACCTGGGCGAAGGCGGCCACACCGAGGCCATTCTCCGAGCATCATCCCCGAACAGCTCCGTGCTTGGCATCGACGCAGACACGGAAGCTATCGAGTCCGCAGTCGCCCGTCTCTCGGCCATATCGACTGAATTCGCCAACGGCCTCACGACCGCCAACGCCAACTTCCGAGACATCAAATTGGTCGCCTCAGAAAACAGACTCGGCGAGGCATCTGTAGACGGCATCCTGTTCGACCTGGGCCTCTCTTCGCTACAGCTCGATACCGAAACACGCGGCTTCAGCTTCCGAAGGCCCGATCCGCTGGACATGCGGTTTGACGTCCGGCAAACGACAACTGCGGCCGACATCGTCAACCGGTACCAGCAGGACGATCTGGCCGACGTGATCTATCAGTACGGCGAAGAGCGTGCGTCCCGGCGAATCGCGGCGGCTATCGTTGCGGCCCGGCCATTGCAGACCGCCAGCCAACTCGCCGACGTCATCGCCGGTTCAATGCCCGGTGCGAAACCAGGCAGGAAATCTGTACGCGGCGGAGCCCGCCGTATCCATCCGGCCACAAAAACGTTCCAGGCGCTCCGGATCGCCGTCAACGACGAGCTTGGCGCTCTCGAAACCGGACTCAAAGCAGCGATGTCGCTTCTAAAGCCGGGCGGCCGTCTCGTGGTCATCGCCTACCACTCGTTGGAAGACCGAATCGTCAAAAACCTG
>CAUZRH010000254.1:0-3197 GCA_963582115.1 Dehalococcoidia bacterium | reverse complement strand
AGCGTTTTCTGCGACCTCTTCAGATTCAGAGCCTTCCGCGGACTCAGGGACGTCGGAACTTTCGGGTTCCGGTATGGGCGGTGCTTCCTGCCTTGCCGAGATCGGGCCTGTTATTACTAAGTGATTGTCCGCCATCGGAAGCATCGCCAGGTGGCGTGCCCTCAGGAGGGCACGTCGTAAGACGCGCTGGTGCTTCATGCACGTACCGGACTTGCGGGATGATTCGATCTTTGCCGAGTCAGCAAGGTAGCGCCTGAGTAGTTCCAGGTTCTTGTAATCAACCCTATGCATCTTCTCGACACAGAACATGCAGACACGTCGTCGACCGAAGCGACGACCGCCGCCACCACCACCACCTGGTCTACCGCCACCGCCTCCACCGCCGCCGGAACGACGGCCTCCGCCGCCACCCCCACCGCCACGAGGTCCACCCTGCGGTGGGCCACCGGGGCGGCCAAAGTCTTGTCTGGGCGCGGAAGATGAGTATTCGCTGGTCATTATTAAATCATTTCCTTAAATTGCCGCAAGTTCCCGCTCCTGCGTGTGCGAGAAAGATTTACGGCGCAAGCTTCGGTCAAAGCGTCTCGAGAGATCCCAAGTGGTACCCGATGGAGCGGGGTGCTACCAGGGCAACTCCTCAACGTCGCTCGGCGACTCCGGACCCGCCGGGTCCGAGGGCGCTTCTTGCCGTGGAGCGTTGGGCGCACCGGCACCCTGTTCTTCGTTCCACTGTGCGTTGTTGGCCCTATCAAGGAACAACACGGTCTGGGCATTGATCTCGTTAGAGAAGCGCATCTGGCCATCGTTACCCTGGTAACTTCGGCTTTTTAGTCGGCCCTCTACGTAAACCTTCATGCCCTTTGTTACATACTGGTTGACTGTGTCTGCAAGGCGCTCCCAAGCGGTGACGGTGAACCATTCCGTCTCTTCTTGCTGGTTGCCGTCACGTGTTGAGAAGCGACGGCTTACCGCCAGGCGGAAGTCGGTTACCGCACTTCCGGAGGGCGTGTAACGCATCTCCGGGTCGGTCCCGACGTTTCCGATCATTGTGACCTTGTTCAGACTCATCGTTAGGCTCCCGAAGCCTCGGTCTCGACAGCTTCTTCTTCTTCTTCTTCGGCTTCCTCAGGTTCGGGCGTTTCGGATTCTTCTGGCTCCGCGTCGGCGGAACTTTCTTCGTCAGGAGATTCTGACGAGTCTGCCTCTGCCGCGGGTGCTTCATGCGAAGCCTCAGGCTCAACCGTTTCGGTTGGGGCAGGAGGAGTCGGCGGAATTACCGGGGCAACGGGGAGGAGATCCGACTCCTCAATCCGAAGCTGTAGATGCCGGATCACGGCCTGATCGGCCAGGATCTCTTTTTCGAAAATTACAGACTTGTCCGGTTCCATACTGAACTGGACAACGTTGTAGATTCCCTCGGCGTGATGGTTGATCGGGTAGGCAAGCGATCGGCGGCCCCATGCCGCTGACCTGAGTCGCTCACCGCCGTGGTCCTCGATCCGTTCATCGATAGACTCGATGGACTGCTCGATACCTTCTTCGTCGGCATTAGCGCCGAGAATCCACATTAATTCGTAGTAGCGCAACGTAAATAGTGACCTCTGGAATGCATTCGTTCTGAACCGGAGCATTATATCACGGCGCAGCCCGATCCCAACCCCCGGTTGACGTACAATTTTCATTAGGTACGGATCAGGATCGCCGGTTACACGATATTATTTGATTCCGGGGACAGAAAAAGCAGACGTAAAACGCTCAACTCGACCTCGAATTGAGTCCTGCGCTCCGTCGTTTCCTGTCGAGTCCAATGACTCCAGAATGAACCCGGCTACAGTCTCCATGTCCTTTTCGCCCATGCCGCGGCTTGTCAGTGCGGGGGTGCCCAGGCGGACTCCGCTCGTCACTCGTGGTGGGAGAGGATCAAATGGGATAGCGTTTTTGTTGGCGATGATGCCAGACGCCCTGAGTGTGTCTTCGGCTTCCTGCCCTGTCAGGTTCCGTGTGGAGACATCTACCAGCATCAAGTGGTTGTCGGTCCCCCCGGACACGATGCGAAGCCCGCCGTCTGAGAGCGACTTCGCAAGCGCCTGTGCGTTGGCGACGATGGCGGCGGCGTAGGCCTTGAACTGGGGAGTAGCGGCCTCAGCGAACGCGACGGCCTTGGCGGCGATGGCGTGAACCATGGGACCACCCTGCATGTTTGGAAATACGGCAGAATTGACCTTACGTGCCAACGGTCTGCGTGACAGGATCATCGCCCCACGCGGTCCCCTCAGGGTCTTGTGAGTGGTGCTTGTGATCAGGTCTGCGTAGGGCACCGGAGACGGATGCGCTCCGCCTGCGATCAATCCCGCGATGTGCGCCATGTCGACCATGAGCAGCGCCCCGACCTCGTCAGCTATCTCACGGAATCGTGCGAAATCGATGATCCGTGGATACGCCGTCGCTCCCGTAACAATTAGCGCCGGCTTGAACTCTCGTGCCGTCGCCGCCACCGCTTCGTAGTCGATCGTCTCTTCCTCGCGCAGGACACCGTAAGAAGCGAACTCGTAGAGCTTTCCTGAGAAGTTGACCGGAGATCCGTGGGTCAAGTGCCCGCCCTGGTCGAGTTGCATGCCCAGGACCCGGTCTCCGTGGGCGAGGGTTGCGAAGTAGGCGGCCATGTTGGCCTGTGAACCGCTGTGGGGCTGTACGTTGGCCGCGTCCACGCCAAAAAGGTCCTTCACGCGATCAATGGCAAGTGTCTCCACCGCGTCTGCGTTCTCGCAACCGGCGTAGTACCGTCGCCCGGGGTAACCCTCGGCGTACTTGTTCGTCAGGACCGATCCTGTTGCTTCAAGCACGGCGGCGCTGGCGTAGTTTTCGGAAGCGATCAGATTGATCTCGTCCGTCTGTCGTTTTACATCGCTGGCGATGGCTGCTGCGATTTCAGGATCTTGTGTGGTAAGCATCTGTTGCATGGAGTGAGGTGGTCCTGTCGTCTGGTTGCCTCAATAAAGGGATAAAGGCGTGACTGATCTGTGAGATTGGCGGTTCAGGAGGCTAAGTTTAATGGTCGCATCCCGGCTGCCGCTATCATTTGTCTGAAGAGACACACATGTGCCGCGCCGGACTACAAGGGCGGCACATGTCGATGTCACCTTTATGTCACAGGCATTTGAGTTTTGAGTAAGGAAGATCGACCCACATGGCCGCAC
>CAUZRH010000253.1:0-3197 GCA_963582115.1 Dehalococcoidia bacterium | reverse complement strand
TTGAAGGCGCTGGGCGTCGACGGCAAACGTGTTCTGGTCGTGGGATCAGACATCGGCCGAGACGTTCTCGCCGACGGTCTTGAGGCGCTGGGCGCCACGGTCGACCGGGTAGTGGGATACGAGACTCACCTGCCCGACGACTCTGGCGATCAAGTATCAGAGGCATTCGCCGACACCGGTATCGATATAACCACCTTTACCAGCTCTTCCGGCGTGGACAACCTCCTGGATCTGGCTGGCGGACCTGACCAGATCAACAAGACCGTGACCGCAGCAATGGGCCCAATCACGGCGGAGCGCGCACGTGAGCGAGGGCTTAGAGTGGACATCGTGGCCCCGGAGCGGACAATGCAGTCGTTAGCAGGGGCCATAGTGGAGCATTTCTCAAACGGAGATACCGATGCCCGATAACGGCATACCGCCCTTCGCCAGATACCGTCGGCTACGAACTTCAGCCAACCTGCGTAGGCTAGTCGGCGAAACGAAAGTCAGCGTCGATGATTTCATCTACCCGCTCTTTATAACCGCGGGAGAGAATATCAAAAACGAGATTCCTCCGATGCCCGGCTGCTACCACCTTTCGGTAGACCGACTGAGCGAAGAGTTGGACGAGATCGAGGCGCTCGGCATTCCGGGCGTCCTACTATTTGGCCTTCCTGCGAAGAAGGACGCCGTCGGATCCGACGCGTACGCCGACAACGGCATCATCCAACAGGCGATTCGCGAGGCGAAAAGAACCCATCCTGATCTGCTGGTCATAACAGACGTGTGCCTGTGCGAGTACACAGATCACGGCCACTGCGGAATCGTCCTTGAGGACGACACCGTGGACAACGACGCCACGCTTGAACTGCTGGCGAAAGAAGCCGTCTCACACGCCCGTGCCGGTGCAGATATGGTCGCCCCATCTTCGATGATGGACGGCCAGATAGCCGCTCTCCGCAGTGGGCTGGATGCGGCTGGTTATCTGAATATGCCAATCATGGCGTACGCCGCAAAGTACTCCTCGGCACTGTTCGGCCCGTTCCGGGTGGCGGCAGATTCCGCACCGGAGTTCGGAGACCGACGCAGCTATCAGATGGACCCGGGCAATGGCCGAGAGGCGATGCTCGAGGTTCAGTCAGACATCGACCAGGGCGCAGACATCGTGATGGTGAAACCAGCGCTGGCGTACCTGGATGTGATCCGAGAGGCCCGGCGTATCACCGACCTACCGGTCGCAGCCTACAACGTCAGCGGCGAATACGCGATGGTGAAGGCCGCAGCCGCAAACGAGTGGCTAGACGGTCAGCGAGTGGCGATGGAGATCCTCGGCTCGATAAAGCGAGCCGGTGCGGACATCATCATCACCTACCACGCCAAAGAGGCGGCCCGCTGGCTGGCGTAGGATTCCTTCCCAGGAATTATTGATCTGGCGCGTGTGATCGCGCGCTTGCCGTAGTAAATTTATGATGCTGCCGCGTTTTCTCATGTGCTTGAGGGGAAGACGGATATATGGCGACGATCACGATTCTTGGCGGAGGAGTCGGCGGACTTGTCACCGCCCGGGAACTGCGTAAGCGCCTCGGCAAAGAGCACGAGATAGTGCTGGTCGACCGTGAGTCCCGTCACGTCTTTTCGCCGTCCTTCCTCTGGCTCATGGTGGGTAAGCGTCGTCCTGAACAGGTGTGGTCCGACCTGTCTCGCGTCTCGCGTAAAGGCATCGAGGTCGTTCAAGGCGATGTCACCCTCTATAGATCCCGAAACACGCGCTGTGACGGTCGAAGATCGCACCATAGAGAGCGACTATCTTGTCGTGTCCCTCGGTGCCGACCTAGCGCCAAAGGTTGTGCCCGGGCTGGCCGATGCGGGCCACAACCTGTACACGCTGGGAGGCGCAACAGCGATCCGTAACACACGGAGCAAGTTAGTTAACGGACGACTGGTCGTCCTGGTCACATCTATGCCGTTCAAGTGCCCAGCAGCGCCATACGAGGCGGCGATGCTGCTGGGGGATGACCTCCAAAAGCGCGGCGTACGGGACAACGTATCTGTGACGGTATTCAGCCCGGAGCCGGGGCCGATGGGCGTTACAGGCCCTGAGAATTCCGCCGCCGTAAGGGCGATGGTCGAGATTCGCGGCATCGAGTATCAACCGCAACACAGAATCGAATCTGTGGACCCGAGACTCGAACGCTGCATTTCGACGACGGGAGTCGTCGCTTACCCCCGTCTAACGAGAGTTTTCAGGGCACGCTAATCTAGACGGCACGTTAAGAACACTGGATTACGCGGAAGCAACCTTACGGTTCTTGGTCCAGCAAGGCCGACACTGAGGCTTGTCATACGAAGTGACGTGTTCTTCGCCACAGAGGACGCAGGATGGGGGAAAAGTCTCTCCAGTCCTAGTGTTTGACTCACCGGGACCCTAGTCGTCCGCTGACTGCGGCTCCGCTTCCACGCCCGCACCAACCGCAGCGTCGTATCGCTCGGCTGCGTTGGCCACCATCAGGTCGATGTCTTCCTCAAGTGCGTACCGGTCCGCCGCCAGTTGCACCGCTACTGTGCGCACTTTGCCGAGGTAGTCATCCCGGCCGTTGTATCGTTCCTCTATCGAAGGGCGAACGTCCCCGTTCGCTTCCCGTTCGGAGCGCGTTGCCGCAAAAAACGCTGTGCTTCCCTGCATCGGGACCACCTGTTCCGGCGACCCCGTCTCCGGTGCACGCGGGTTCCAGCCCATATGCGTGCCGACCGGAACCTCGATATCGGGCAACCGAATACCTGCGATTTCGTTACCGTCCGAGTCCACGGCGGAAACATGCGAGGGGTAATAGTCGCCCTCGACAGCCGGGTAGACGCCGATACCTTCTGCGCTGCGTGCTCCCATGTCCACAGTCCTCAGATAGAACAATCGATCGACGTCCGGCACAAGCACGCCCGGGATGCCCTTGAACGTTTCAAGGACCACTGAGCGTTCGGCGGCGCTGCCATCGCCAAGACGTGGGTGCATGCTGCGTGGAGGTTCGATACCTTCCATCACCCAGGCGTCCATATTCACCAGCGATGCCCGAAGTAAAGGCGAGTAGTCAGTCACATTAAGCTCGTGACGTGCGCCCGATCCGTCGTTGGGGTTGATTCGTGACTGGCTCAGGTGGCCGGGTCCGTGCTGGGTACTGGCGAAGAGGTAGCTGCGACTTTCCGGCGCCTCGGAAATGTCG
>CAUZRH010000252.1:0-3199 GCA_963582115.1 Dehalococcoidia bacterium | reverse complement strand
TGAAACCCTCAGCCTCACCAGTTGCCAGCGCAATACGACCCTGTTTGAAACCTTCCGCAGATTCGGTGATCCGCGCCGCTTCACCACGGGCCCTCGGTAGCTGGTCGGCTTCATAGGCGTCAGCCAGGTTCCTCAGGCGCTCTTTCTCTTCCTGTGCGACCACCACGTCTTCAAAGGCGTCTCGCACCTCTTCCGGCGGGTTAACGTTCTGCAGCAGCACTGAGATGACACTGAGTCCCGTTTCGTAATCATTGAGCAGAGACTGCATCTGGAGGCGTGTGTCCTCCTGGATCTGCTCACGACCCTCGGTCAGGGCATCGTCAATAGTTCGAGAGCCAACGACCTGGCGTAGCGCAGTCTCTGCGACGTCACGCAGAGTTCTACCGTCCGGGTTACCGCTCCCAATACCTCGATCAATATCGCCCGGGTCGTCTACCTTGAACAGATAGTTGCCGATGTCGGTGATCCGGTACTGGATTACCACGCCGACGTCCACGATGTTCTCGTCACCCGTGATCATCTGGGCCTCGACAGGCACATGAGTGACCGATGACACGCCATCGCTACCGCTACGGAATCCAAGTTCAAGTGTCCGGGTCTGGGTGACCTGGATCACGTCTCTCTGGCCCACGGGGGATGGCCACCACCAGTTCAAACCTGAACCGGCAGTGCTGTTGAACTTACCGAACAAACGTAGGGCCGCTTGCTCGTCAGGGTTTACGGTAAAAACACCGGACGCCAACCATATGACGGAAGCAACAATCATGCCGATCAGTACGATCAGGCTAATGCCGCCTCCGCCAAGGAAACCCAGCGGCGGGAGTCCGTTTTTAAAGCGTCCGATCAGGTCTTCAAGTGAGACCTGTTCGCGCCCGGCGTTTCCGCCGTTGTCTCCGCCACCATTTTCAGGCGGGCGGTACATTTCGTCCCGACCCATCCGAGGTATGGGATCGCTACCTGCGGTCATTTTTACTCCTGCTGGCGACACTCATGTGTTCGTCGCCCGGCGGTGACACAAAGTCCCACCTGATTTCAGATCGATGACACCGTTTTCGGAACGTGATTCGCTCCGGCTCAAGTATCAAGGTTTTGCCAGATCCAACGTGCGCGTAAGCGCGCAATAATCGAACCATTAGAAAGTATACCTGAGGCAGTCAATTCAGCCCCGTCGTGGATTCCTTTCCTTTTCGTTTCTCCTTTTTTCGATTCCCGGTTGATTGATTAAGAGGCTCCGGCCAGACGCTCCCGGTCGAGACGCTTAAGGAACGCTTCGTAACTAGAAGCCCCCTGTATTGCCTTTACGAGATCGCCAACGTTTTCGACGTATGTCCGGAATTCCTTTACCTGCGCTCCGATGGGGCTGACCGACGCAGGGTTACTTCCGTAAGAGCCGTTGAATGCGAAGTAAGCCTGATTGATCTTCCTGATGAAGATGCCGTGACCCTGGAGTTCAATGCGCCTCTCCTCCATGTACGTCTCGGCAGGCTCAATCTCACCGGCGGCAAGCATCTCATCTACCTTCAGGCGCGTCTCCCGCATGAACACTCGGAAGCTGAACTCGTCTGGATCTGGCTCCGACTCTGGAATGAGCGGCTCTGGTGGTGGCAACGTTTCGCCGGTCAAACGTTCGTACGCCAGCCGTCCGACTTCTTCCCCAAACAGGTCCGCGCTGGTCTCATTCAGTGTGGTCAGATCGCTGCTGCCCCAGTACGCCCGTCCCAGCGGCTTGAAGATCAAGTAAGCGTGCAACCATTCATGGGCCGCCACGTCCAGAGTAGACAGGAGGCCGCGATCTTCCGGGATGACGGTTGGGAAGGTGGCCACCCCCCCTGTAGCGAGCACGATCGCCGATACATCAGGGTCTTCGTCGTAAACAGAAGTTTCGACTATCTCTCGCTCAGCCAGGGTTATGTCGGAATCTATCAGTACCGACTCTTGCCGGCCGATCCGGTCTCGTCGGGAGGTGATCAGCACCTTCGGGGTGGGGTCCAGCCTGAAATCGACCGGTGGCCATGTGAGCGGGCCTAATTCTCCGATGTTCAGGTCTCGGAGAACGCCATCAATAGTCGACTCCAGCAGTTCCTCGACGTCGTTACGTAGCCCTCGACGTTCAGACTCAAGCTCATCAAGGCTGTCCTGAAGTGACGCAAGTCGCCTAGGGACAGATTCAGCGGCGAATACCGCTTGATCAAGGTCCTTTTCGACCTCCCGGATTTCGTCGTTGAGCCCCAGATACCGATTTAGTCGCTCACGTTTCTCTGCCTCTGACGAACCAACCCCGGGAATGAACTCTTTTACCTGATGGACCCACTTGTCCGGGAAGTTGGAGACCTCCCAGCCAACCAGACCGTACTCGTAGCCGCGTGCGGCCGACTGTGCAGGACTGAGGACTCGTGTGGATCGTGGCGGCAAAAGAATCAGTGCGGCCATAACAAAAATCAGGACCCCCTTCCACACCCGACGACTTCTCAGCGCACGGTATGTGGCGCGGAACGGCCAGCCCAAAATTGAGCGGAGCGTCCCAGTAAGGACATGTAAAGCCTTGAACATGATGTCCGGGGCTCGTCCGGGCCGATCACCGTATTTGGACGTTGCCAGGGTCTCCAGTGGAGAAGTCTCCTGTAATTCAACTGGGATGAGATCGGTTGCAGGCGATGTTTGCCCGAACTTACACGCCGCGGCTTGTCGTTCGGAAGTCGAGCGCTACAGGTATATACGAATATCGACCTCAATCTGGAGGCCTGATGATCCGACCTGTTAGTTTTCTCCGTATAGCCTCATTGAGATGAGACCGTTCTATCTTGCGACCAGAGTAGTCGCGCTCGCCGTTATCGTAGCCATTCTCGGGGCGGCTTGCAGTTCGTCCGAATAGCAAATTACCGACCCGACGTCACCCGATGCCCCAAAATACTCCAAGTTTCCGTCGGGCTGCCGGACTGCTAATCGGTCGTCTCAGCGTGTCTGCCAATGGCCTCGTGTATAGCGTTGCTGCCGAACTCCAGCGCGTCTACCGGGATGCGCTCATTACCGGCGTGGAACATCGACGCAAAATCCATCTCTCCCGGCAGATTCATGGGCAGGAAACCGTAGGTCTGTATGCCGAGGCGCGAGAAAAATCGTGCATCGGTGGTTCCCGGTATGAGAGTCGGCAGAGCAACCGAGCCGGGGTCGGCCTCTTCGATCACCGAGGCCAAAATCT
>CAUZRH010000251.1:0-3205 GCA_963582115.1 Dehalococcoidia bacterium | reverse complement strand
GTCGCCGAAAAGTCGATAGTCGTCGATCACGGAGTACGAGGCCACAAGCGACTCTTCATGCGGCGGCGGTACAAGTATCGGTTCGCCGTTAAGCGGCACAATCAGCCCGATGAAGTAGTAGTAACCAGGGGTCTGATAACCGGTCAGGTAGAAGATGTTCTCCGGCGTCGTGAGCAGCAGCGCGTCCAGGCCACGCTCGTCCATGCGGGTGCGTACCCCGTCCAGGCGAGTTTGGAACTCTTCATGCGGGAAAAACTGATGGAGGGGCGTTCTCATGCGATGTCCTGATTACTGGCTTGCCCGTGGGGCAATTTGAAGTAGGCGATCCGGGTAATGACACCCGGAGTCGATAATCCGAGCGTGCGACAGCATAATGCCGATTGGCCCTTAATTTATGCCGGCGGTAAACGGAGATTAGATGACCGACTCGATTTCGAAACTCGAAGCACGCCGTATCGCCCTCACTGCGCAGGGATTCGCCGAGCCGCGTCCTGAAACTGCGGACCGCGGTGATATTCGAGGTGTCATCAATCGACTTGGCCTGATCCAGCTCGACTCGGTAAACGTGGCCGTGCGCGCACATTACATGCCCTTCTTCTCACGGCTTGGCGCGTACCCGATAGAGCTGCTGGACGATGGCGCACATGAACGATTCGATCTCTTTGAGTACTGGGCGCACGTCGCTTCGCTGGTTCCTGTTGAGCAGTACCCGCTGTTCAGGCATCGCATGGATGATGGGATCAAGCGTCGGTCTCGCACTCTCTGTACTGCTGATGCCGAGTATCTGGACCTCATCCTTGAGGAAATTCGGACCCGGGGCCCGTTGACCATTAGGGAACTGGAAGATCCGGGTAAGCGGAGCGTCGGCGACGGTCGATCGCCCGGCTGGTGGAACAGGGCGCCCGGCAAAGTGGCGCTTGAGTATCACTTCGCAACGGGCGACCTTACGTCGGTCGCGCGTCGAGGCTTTTCTCGTGTGTATGACCTTCCCGAAAGGGCGATCCCGTCCGAATATCGTGATGCGGAACCCGTCAGCCGGGAAGAGGCGCACCGTGAATTCCTTCGGATAGCCGCCCGTGCCCATGGAATCGGCACCGGATCCGATCTCGCCGACTACTATCGGATTCGGATGCCCGAAGCCCGCCCACGCCTGGCTGAACTGGTGGAGTGCGGTGACCTAAGAGAAGTTGAAGTAGAGGGCTGGGACCGGAAGGCATATCTCCATCCTGAAGCCTCAACCAACGGTGCCGTGGATGCTCGGGCCATCTTGAGTCCATTCGATTCGCTCATCTGGGAGCGGGATCGCACAGAGCGGCTGTTCGATTTCTTTTACCGGATAGAGATATACGTCCCTGAGAAGAAGCGACAGTACGGCTACTACGTGCTGCCGTTCTTGCTGGGTGAAGATCTGGTGGCCCGTGTGGACGTTAAGGCGGAGAGAGACAGCGGAACCCTGCGCGTCAGGGGAGCGTTTTTTGAGGACGGACAAGATCCTGAACGTGTCGCACCTGCACTCGCGGCCGAGCTGAAGCTAATGGCGCGCTGGCTTGGGATGAAACAGGTCCGGGTGGGGCGCAAAGGCAACCTGTGCAGCGCTCTTAGAGAGGCTCTGCGCTAGGAGTTCAGCTCTCTAGCTGGGCTTTTCGGCTTTCAGATCATCGGGTGGCGACGAATAGCCCGATCAATAGCAGGAAGAAAAGACCGCCCAGTGCGGTGCCCCAGAGCAATCGGCGGCGCTGGCTCGGCTCCACGTTCTGTGGAGACAGGATCGGAAGCCAGAGGGCTACCAGTAAGGCTGATAACAGGGCCATCGACATCTCGCCGCTGAGCGTCAGGGCGACCAGTCCGACACTGAATATGGCGGAAAAAGCGCTCCAGGAGCGTCGATTTCGTACGTGTTCCAAAGTGATTGCCCTCCAATGTTGCTATTGGAGGGCAATGTCGCGCTCAGGACGTGAAATATGCGTGAGGATGAGGCAGAACGTCAATGAAAAATGAACGATGTTCGGAACGGTTCAGGGAGGCTACCGTCTAACCACGCCGACCCTTAGCTGCCCGAGTCGCCCCGACGCCCGATCCGATCGCTAGACCCAGCGCAATCCAGAGTCCCAGATTGTCGGTGAGCACCCCAATTACAGCTCCGATCACGATACCCACAGCGATCCTGATGCCTACGGATTGTTCATCTTTGGAGAATTGTCTTTTCAAAGTGATGGGACCCTTGGTCGGATAAATCTTCTCCCTCACCCTCTCCCAGCAAGAGAGGGTGAGGGAGAAGATTTATCGTGCAACACACTCTTAAATGATCCCCCAGACCGTCACTACTTACGCTTCTTCTTGCCCTTCTTCTTCTTGCCACCCTGCCCACGAGAACGCTTCGCAGCATCACGGGCCTGCTTCGATTCCGCTCGCTTGGCCTCTCTGGAAACAGCCTTGCCGCGGGACGAATTGAGGATCGACTGGGCATCGTAGATTATCGAATCCGACACCTGGGATCCACCGGGAAGCGCGGGATCAAGCCCACGCCTTCGTTGCGCGGCCAGATCGCACGACCAGCAAGTGCAGGCCGGAGGATGCTTCTCATCGTTTTGATAGTGACGTTCGCGCATATTTGAACGGGTCCGTGAGGCGCTCCGAGAATCAAGTCCCAGAACAAGACGGCGTCAGTCGTAACAATCGATTGCACGCGTTTGCAACTGGTCGGGGAGCCGGGATTCGAACCCGGGGCCTCTTCGTCCCAAACGAAGCGCGCTACCAAGCTGCGCCACTCCCCGTATCAGTGCATGTCACGCCGTGAACATAGTTTGACCGGCGCGATTACATCAAGTCTATTTGAACTTGGGTCCTGTGTTCCACGGGATATCGCGCAATTCGACGCTGCAACCCACGCAACTCGTGCAAATATCTGGCGTGTCAGGACGATATCCGAGCTTTGAGATGCAATTTATCGCAACCCGGACCCATCGCTGGATTCGGCGCTAACCGATGGTTACGTCGTCTCCGACGTTAACCGTACCGCTGAACAGCGGTGTGACAAACAGTCCGCGCTGGCCCTCGATCTTCTCCCGAAGTCCGGGACGGATGTGGTCCATGTTGTCGCACGGGTCACAAAGCTCGCCGATCTTGAACTCAAGGCCGTTGCCGACCTTTAAAGTCTGACCTTCTTTGAGACCGAAGAGTGAAACGCCCTGGACGGTGATGTTCT
>CAUZRH010000250.1:0-3231 GCA_963582115.1 Dehalococcoidia bacterium | reverse complement strand
GTTGCCCCGATAATTCAACAGACTAGATCCCTCTGAAACCTAGCGTAACCAAGCAAGACCAAGTGAGACGAGGAGTCCAGGACGTACGGACATGAGTAATAGCGACGATCCCGGCGATAGACGCCACGACAAGCGATCAATGACGGCACATCAGCTTGTGCTCAGCTCTGGCACGGGCGAAAGCGCGGTCTGCGACGACGAACATCCCAATCTTAACTCTGAATTGATCGGTTCCGGCTCGGCGGGAGGTGTTCGATGAACGGCGACACACTGATCGGCTGGGTGGTGTTTTCGGTGGCGGTCGCTTTTTACGTTCTTGCGTCGCTTCTCGCCGGTGTGGCCGCAAGGCGTGCTCCGGGCATCCGACTGTTACGCGCCCCGACTGAGGGTGAAAACGGCGGCAACGGTCGGCGTATTCCTTTTGATGCAGCAGTCCTGGTCGCTGCGAGGGGAGTTATTTACGTCTCTCTGATAGTCACCGCGGCAGCATTATTCGTGGCACTCAATAAGAGCGTCTCCAATGAGATGCAACTCAGATTCATCGTTGCGGGCGGCGTTATCGGCGTCCTCGCCATTACGCACGTCATCGCAGGAGCGATGCGTCTTAACGAACGGAACGGTATTGAGACGGCGGTCAGGCCGCTTGAAAAGCTGTTTGAGGCGGTCGCGCGCGTACCCGGGCTGAGATATTTGCTATTGGGGGTCCCCGGCACGGGTGCGCTTGTGGAGAACGCGGAGGACGTGGTCACTGCAGCTTTTGAACAGAATCTTGAGTTGCTGGAGGCAGCAGGCGTCGCAACGGATGTGGAAGAGCTGCGGATGATTCGCGGCGTGCTGGACCTGGATACAACGCGGGTACGAGAGATCATGCGGCCTCGTGTCGATATGGTTATTGCAGAATCCGAGACGAGCCGACGGGATGTCGCTGATCTGATGCTCAGCGAGGGTTACTCAAAAATTCCGGTGTATCAGGGTCAGATCGATGATGTGCTCGGGATTGCGTACGCAAAAGATCTGCTTCGCGCCCAGCTCGCCGAGTCAAACGATGATGAGAGCATTGTCGATCTGGTGCGACCAGCTATTTTCGTTCCGGAATCGCAGTTCCTTGAGCATTTGCTCCAGGAATTCCAACGACACCGGGTCAAGATAGCGATAGTCATTGACGAGTACGGCGGTGTGTCCGGCCTGGTGACGCATGAGGATCTGGTTGAAGAGATCGTCGGCGAGCTTGAGGACGAGTTTGACCAGGACGAGCCTGAGTTTGAGAAGATCACCGAAGATGAGTCACTGGTCGACGCCCGGCTGACGCTGTATGACCTTAACGAGACTTTTGATACGGCAATAGAGGGCGACGGATTCGATACCGTCGGCGGGCTAATTTACCTGGAACTGGGGCGTATGCCCGTGGTCGGTGACACTGTGACGGTAGCGAACCTCACACTGACCGTGGAGTCGACAACAGGACGGCGCATCAGGCAGATCCGGGTTGTACGAAAAGCGACGACCGCCGAGGACGCCTGAGCGAAGGCCATCCGGGGCGAGAGGTTTCAGTTCAGCACTTCTTGTGCGCAGCCACGTGCCCTCTCATGTCTGTGACGAGATACGGGCACCGTCGGTGTCTTTACCCGTGTCGACCGATCACTAGATACGAGTCCAAGTTTCAAGAACGACTGCCTCTCCCGGTACGTTTGTCAGTAACGTGACGCGCAGTAGACGCGTCGGAAACGGAGTAGTCTGCGCACGCTCTAAAAAGCTGCGCCAGTCCGGGTGCCGTCTTGGATGCGGTTTGGGACGTCTCCTAGCCTGTCGTAATGAAAGCCCAATCTCCTTCACGAGAACTGGCAGCCACCCTGGGATACATCGAATCCGTCGTAACGCAAAACAGGCCCCGGCAAAATGCCGGGGCCTGTTTCAGGTTTCGAGTTGAGGGCCCGGAGTTAGTCCGTGGCCACCTTGTCGACGACTACGAAGCCGGTGGCGCCTTTGTTACCGCGGCTACCAATGGCATCCAGCGTGTAGATGCCGCCAGCTACGAACGAATCGTCCGTGAGTTCAAGCGTCGTCGTGAACGAACCAACGCCGTTGGCGATGACTTCGTTGCTGAAGACGACGTTCGTCAACTTGTTTTCGGTAATCGATGACGCAACGAGCGAGATTGCTTCTGCGCTGGCGAATCCACCACCGACTACCTCAGCCGAAGTGGTTCCAACGGCCTTGAGTTCAATGAACCCGGCAGAATTCGTCCCAGCGTCGACGATAATCAGGCCAGTGGTCTCACCGGTTGGACCGGCAGGGCCGGCGGGGCCAGTTGCACCGGCAGGTCCGGCGAACCCTTGACCGCCAACCGGGCCAGGGTTACCGGGAGCGCCAGGCTCACCAGATAGACCAGATTCACCCGGGTTACCCGAGTTACCAGGGGCGCCTGCGACGCCAGCTGCGCCTGGGTTACCGGGGAATCCGGCTGGTCCGGCGGGACCTTGAATGCCCTGTGAGCCAGAGTCGCCCGTGCAGGCGGCCAGCGCCACAACGGCGATTGACGACAGCATAAGGAAAACTAGTTTTCCTTGTCCGCGCGTGAGAAGTTTCATTAGAGCCACGTCCTCCATCCTTGAGGTGTTGTGGTGCAAGCCCGGTTGGGTGCGCCATTTTTCTTTTGGAACGGCGGGTTTTGTGGCCAGCCACACTAGAAAAAGAAAATCGCGCTCAGTCACGGCACTTTAGCCCTTACGAACGCTCGCCAAACAATATCTCAGGGCCTTCGCGGGTGTCAAGGCAGATTGAAGCGACCGCGGCCCCCTCACCCGGGTCGAAACCAATGGTCTCGAAGTGCCGACCATAACCGACTGCCGAATTCGGAATGCTTTAAAAGGAGCGATACGGCTTACATATCGCGCCGCAATTTTTTTTGCGATCCGAGGTAAAACCAGGAATCATGCGCCGCTTGATCGCATCCTCTACGCACGGCATCCAACCTCTGTCGAAATTTCGTTCACACGACACCAGTGACACAATGTATTTCACACGGTGAGGCCGGGTGTGCTGCGTGCTATACTTTTACCGCTCTCGCGCATGGTCGATTTTGCTACGCGGAATCACGATGGCTGATGTCTGTATTAGTTCAGGCAAATTGCGGGGCATTTTTCAATCGAGCTTTTCGGTATTCGAATTGCGTAATCTCCAGGAGAGACCCACCACTTGGACCAGGCGACAAAAGCGGCGATAGTCGAGGAA
>CAUZRH010000249.1:0-3232 GCA_963582115.1 Dehalococcoidia bacterium | reverse complement strand
ATCCGTCGTCGATTACTGGCTATCAACTATCTCCGCTTCGGCACGGCGTTCGCCGCAAACGGCCTCGTGATCGCCACGATCTCACCATTTCTTGCCGACCTCTACGGTGAGAAAGCGACCGTGTTCGGGGTGTCAGTCGGGATCGTGACGCTTGCGGGGTTCCTGGTTGGAATTCGGTGGTTTGGTGATCTGGCGCTGTCGGTTCCGATGGGGCATCTATCCGACACATGGGGGCGTCGACGGACCGTGATGGTCGGGTCAGCGTTGACGCTGGCGACTATGTTGGTGGTGGGGTTAGCGACGCAGACCGAGGTGATCGTCGCGGCGCTGCCGATGCTGTTGATCACCGGATCACTGCTGGCTGTTGCGCTTGACGCTTCCGCCGGTGACGCCGTCCCGGACGAGTCGCGCGCCGGCTCTATAGCGCGTTACGCGACCTGGCTTGATATGGGGTCCGCGATGGGCCCGATTGCCGGGTTGCTGATCGCCGAAGCTTACGGTTTCCAGGCCGGGTTTTTGGTGGCTTCGGCACTTCTGGTGACGGGCGTACTCGGCTACGGACTGGCGACAAGAGGACAGAATGTACCTTCGTAATCGGTCTACAATCTCCCGAGCTGGTCACCCTTACATAGTGGCCAGATAACCGCCCCACAGATCCACCTGATCAACAATCCTGGATATCTCTCGAACCTCGCATGTATTTCGATTTCCGACTCTGGGGCCTCACACACGGCGTAAGACTTCGCATTGCGTGGGCCGTGCTCATTGGCCTGTTGACGGCCGCCGCAGGGGTGGCCCGACTGGCCCTTCTTGGCTGGCTGCTCGCCGAGATTTTTGCGGGCCGGGGAATCGAATCATTGACAGTGCCTATCACCGGTGTGGCAGGTGTGATCGTTATCCGCGGTGCGCTTCAGTTCTACAAAGAGATGATCTCCCACGAGACCGCCGCGAAAGTTCAGATCGCCCTCAGAGGCAATCTCCACTCAAAGGCGATGGAACTGGGTCCGTCGTACTTCAACCAGCAACGCACCGGGGACACGGTGCTGTCGCTCGTCGACGGAGTCGAGCAGCTTGAGACGTTCTTTGGGCAGTACCTTCCGCAGTTTTTCGTCGCCCTGTTAACCCCTGTCGGTGTTTTCATTTTCATGGCGTTCCTGGACCTGCCGACGGCCTCGATATTCCTGTTGTCTGCTATTGCAGCACTTTTTCTGCCGGCCCTGTTCCACAAATGGAACAGCAGGAGCAGCGAACGCAGGCGAGAGGCGTACGGCGAGTTCGGGGCCGATTTCCTGGATTCGATTCAGGGGCTGGCGACGCTCAAAGCATTCGGTCAAAGCGAGGCCAGGGGGAGGCTGCTCGCAGAACGAGCGAGGGCAGTTTTCAAAAGCACTATGTGGGTGCTAGCGACTAACGCGTTCTCCGGCGGGCTATCGATAGCCGCCATCTCCATCGGCGCTGCGGTAGCGCTTGGCTGGGGTGCCTACAGAGTCGATACCGGCGGGCTTGAGTTGGGCGTTCTGCTGGTGATCCTGATGCTTGGTGTCGAGGTGTTCCGTCCCCTCCGTGAGCTAACACAGCTCTTCCACCAGGGCTTGCTCGGTATCTCTGCGGCCTCGGGCGTTTTCGCGCTTCAGGACGCACAGCCAGGCGTGCCCGAGCCGTACGTACTCAAACACGATCTCTCGAACTTAAATCCAACCCTGTCCTTTGAGGACGTGACGTTCGCATACCCCGGCGGCCGAAGTGCGGCGCACAACGGTCTCAGCTTTTCCGTGGCGGCCGGTGAGAAGATCGGGCTGGTGGGGCCGAGTGGGGCCGGTAAGACGTCCGTAGTAAAACTCTTGCTGCGCCTGTACGACCCGGACGCAGGCCGAGTGAAGTTGGGCGGAGTAGATCTCAAAGAGCTGTCGTTCGATCAGATCCGAGGCAATCTCGCCATCGTGAGTCAGGACACGTACCTGTTCCACGGCACGGTCTCCGACAACCTGAAGTTCGGCAACCCAAACGCCACGCCTGAGCAGATGGAAGCGGCGGTTCGAGCAGCAAACGCTCACACGTTTGTCTCCGCATTGCCGAACGGGTACGGGACGGTGATCGGCGAGCGTGGTGTCAGGCTGTCTGGCGGGCAGCGGCAGCGTATCGCCATAGCAAGAGCGCTACTTAGGGACGCACCGATACTCGTGCTGGACGAGGCGCTTTCGGCGGTGGACGCCGAGAACGAGTATCTGATTCAGGAGGCGTTGGACCGGCTGATGAAAGGCCGGACGACCCTCATCATCGCCCACCGACTGTCCAGCGTTATCGGCGCTGATCGGATCGTTGTCCTGGACGAGGGACGTGTTAGCGAAGAGGGTTCGCACGACGGCCTGATGGCGCAGGACGGTATCTATTCAGCGCTTATGGGGGATCAGGTGGTGAGCACGGGTAGTAACGGAACATCCTCTGATTCGATTGATTCCACAGGCAACGGACGTTCGCGTGCAGAGACGCGAGAGGCGTTCGCCAGCCAGGCAGCCGAGATGGCCCCGACCGAGGCGATTCTTCGCGCTGAAGGCATGGGTTGGCGTGAGACATTTTTCGAGTTGTTTCGACTGGTCACGCCCTGGAAAGGCAAGCTGACACTTACCTTCATCCTGGGTATTGCACGCTTCGCCAGCATTATCGGCATCGGCGTTGTTTCGGCCCTTGCCGTGGCCGCTGTGAAAGACGGCGACGACTTTGGTTGGCTGCTTGTATCGCTTGGCGTTCTCGCCCCGCTTGCCGCCATCTTGACCTGGCTGGAGTCATGGGTGGCCCACGATATGGCGTTCCGCTTGCTCGCCGAGATGCGGATCGACCTGTATAAGAAGCTGGACCAACTTGCGCCCGCATATCTGGCGCGGCGACGGACCGGGGATCTGGTTGGGATGGCGACACAGGACGTCGAAACGATTGAGTACTTCTTCGCGCATACGGTCGCCCCGGCCTTTGTGGCGGTGGTCGTTCCGGTCGCCGTCCTGATCACTCTGTTCATGTTCGAACCGATCCTAGCCATGACACTGATCCCTTTCCTCGTGATCGCCGCGGCCAGTCCTTTCATGGCACGTGGCAAGGTGGACCGACTTGGATCACGATCACGGGAAGAGCTTGGGATGTTGAACGCACACGCTGTGGACACGTTGCAGGGGATGAACGAAATCGTCGCCTTCCAGCGCGGGCCTGAACGCGCCGTTGAGTTCATCGGCCGCGCACG
>CAUZRH010000248.1:0-3248 GCA_963582115.1 Dehalococcoidia bacterium | reverse complement strand
GGGAGTTTCCGAGTCGGTGGCGACGGCGAACAGGTCAAGTTCGCGTTAGCGAAGGTTATCTGCCATTACCGGCGATGGCTCCATACAGACGAGGTGACTGGATTCGTACCCATGCATCTGACTCAAGCGACCTGACAAGGTCCTCATCCATCCCAAGCACTTCTGCAACCTCAACCGGCGTGGCAGCCCTGCCGTCCTTCACGCCAAGTCTCAGCTCCATCACCTCGCGCTCCCGCTCATCAATCGACGCCAGCGCAGCGTCAACAAATGCGATCGCCGCTGCCGCCGGGATACTACGAGAGTGGCCGTCCGCAGCACGGAACAGTCTGTCCATTGTTTTGGTGCGGCCCATCATCAAGAGCCGGGTGGACGCAGCCCAGTGCGCACTCGGATCCTCATGGCCCAGAGCCGAAATCTGGTCACGAGCTATCGATTCAAGACAGAGCCATCCCGGACGCTCACGTGACTGGCGTAAGCCGTCCACGCCCAGTTCCCAGAAATCGGGATCATCACTCTCAAGGAGTCGGCGAAGTACTGCTATGGCGTTGCGATCATTCAGATCACCGAGCCCGACCGCCGCACGAGACCGGACCTCAGGGTCCGGGTCTTCCAGTTGCGCCTCCAGCTTTTTTACCCGTACAGCCGTGCCTGATCCCAGCTCTTGGGCGACCCGAACAAGGTGAGCACCCTCTCCCTCCGAGACCGCAGCGCCCAGCGCCGCGATATCGTCGCCCGCTGCGGGCGGGCGAGGACTATCGATAGAGCGCCTGTCTTCAGAATCAGCCAAGCAGATATGCCCCTTATTCCCGTCAGAACCTCTGTCAGAGTTCTCGTCGGTAATCCGACGTAGAGCTGACATGTTTAAGCCACGGTCGAAATCGCCGTCTCTTTGAGTAAACACAGCGTTAATTCGCCAACCACTGTCGCTACTTTTCGAGGGCGAAGTTTAGCACGTGACTGGGCGAAATCTGAGTGATTCAGCTTCGAATCGGTTGTTCTTCGCCATCCCCACCCGCGTATCGCCTGCGTAGTTGCCCACACACATTATGGGTGTCTCTGTGTGCCCGCCGTGAGGTGTCCACGGCTGGGATGCGCAAACCAGCAGGCCTAACTTATTGGCAGTGGTGACGGGAAGTTATCGATAGGCGCAAAAAGCACTACAAGGCGGCTAATGCAAGCTCAAGAACGGGCAACCGACCCTTTGCAAGTGCTCCTGGTAAATTATCAGGAGATGTTCAGGGGTCTGGTCAAAGAAACGCTTTCCAAAGGCCTAACCTTTAACGTAGTCGGTGAAGCGGCGATCGGCGCAGAGGCCATAGCCCTCACAGAGACGTTATCCCCGGACGTTGTGATTATGGACGTCCAGATGGACGACATGACCGGTATCGAGGCCGCGCTTCGATGGGATCGGAGCACGCCTGCCCTGCTGATCAATATGCTGTTTTACGACGACAGCCTTACACGCCGGAAGATAACCGACGTGTAAGGCAAATAGGCCAGGATTCCTGTCGCGGTTCAGCAAGGAAGGGCATCGCAAACCACTGGCGATAGTCAGCGCGCTGAACCCGGCGACACTATCCGGGGTTTAGAACTTCACTAGCTCTTCTGACTCGATCTTGTCCGGGTCCAGGTCCATTCCCATTCCCGATTCCATCGACACATGGACAACGCCGTTCTGCGGCACTATCGGGTCCTTCAAGAACCACTGGTGCACCGTGTTCCACTTCACCAGGTACTCTTGGATCGGTGTCAATGTCGGCACCATCGCGCACGAGAAGTGAGCGTTCGCCTGGCTTGAGTGGCCGTGCGGTATGCACTGCAGGTCGTGGATAGAAGCATAGGTCGCTATTTTGACGGTCTCGGTGATACCGCCCGCCCAGTAGATGTCCGGCTGGAGGACATCCAGAGCCCCGGCATCAATAAAGCGCTTGAACCCCCAGCGGGTGTACTCGTGCTCGGCCCCTGAAATCGGGATGGACGTACTTGAACGGATCTCTGCGTAGGTGTCGACTCGATCCGGCATACCCGTCTCTTCAAGCCAACGCGGGTGAAACTCTTCTATCGCCTCCGCCATCTGCTTGGCGTAGGTCAGGTTCCAGCTCATCCAACAGTCCAGCATGATGTCATCATCATCACCCACCGCTTCCCTGAGCGTCCGTACCAGCTCAACGTTCTTCTTGAATCCCGCGGGGCCGTCCATTGGCCCGTGCCTGAAGAACCACTTTTGCGCCTTGTAGCCCTTTGCCTTGTACTCAAGCGCGCGTTCCCGGACGAGGCCCGGGTCTTCGACGTTAAAGCCAAGCATCGATGCGTAGGCCGGAATCTCGGTCCGGGTCGGGCCGCCGAGCAGGCTTACCACCGGTGCATTGTAAATCTTGCCGCGCAGGTCCCAGAGGGCGCAGTCGATGGCGCTTATTGCCATCATCGTCTCGCCCTGCCGACCGTGTACCGACGCCCTGAACATCTGGTCCCAGAGTAGTTCGTTGGCCGTAGGGTCTTTGCCGATGATTATGTTCTGGAGCGAGTTGGCGATTATGTATGACTGTGCGCCGTCTATCGGGCCGCCGATGCCGGTGACACCCCCGTCTGTCTCTATCTCCACGAACGTGGATGTCATGGAGTAATGGCTTTCATCGATCTTAGGAAGCCAGCCCGCACCCCGGGCCTTGTACTCCGGATATATGTCCAGGGGCTGAATTAGCCTGTCTTCCCAGAACTCTCCGGCGAACTCCATCGTTCCGTGCAGTTTGCGAAGTTTTACCCCGGTGATCTTCATACGTAATCCCTTATTTCTACTAGCGCAGGGCTAGATATTTTGGTGGTGCAGGGCTGGTACGTGACGTGTGTTTACGCGTCACACTAAGAATTGCGGTGCCGGGCGAAGATACGACGGGTGGCGAACAGGGTCAAACACCGATTCGCTCTCCGTGATACGGACAACTAAAGCTTCGCGTCAAACGCCCGCAATTGGGTGACTGCCCCCATTTTTACTGGCGTCTCGTGCGTACACGCGACCTGAACAATTGGCTTACGACTGAAGGGCCTTACCAGTCGGGAGCTCCAGGTTCTGTCCCACATGGCCGAGGCCAACAGCAACCGGTCCATCGCGGAAGCGCTTTACATACAGCCGCGGACCGTGGAGCACCACATCAGCAGCATCCTCGCCAAGATTGGCTTCAACGCTAACGGCGAACTGCACGGACGAGTCCACGCAGTACTCACGTACCTGGACGCCACCGGTCAGTTGC
>CAUZRH010000247.1:0-3261 GCA_963582115.1 Dehalococcoidia bacterium | reverse complement strand
GTATACGAACCCGGTGGCCTGGATATTGCCCTGAATGTGGCCGGATGAACTGGCGTTGATTTCACCGTTCAGATTGCACCTCACCAGCCTCAGCGAGTCTTCACAGTTGAACGAAAGAACAAGGGTGTCAGTCTCACCACCTACGCTGGTCCAGAAATGATCGAAGCAACCAATGTATCCGGGCGTATCTGGGCAGATTCGCGCACGGTACTGACCCGGACGTGCACGAATCGATATCCGGTTCGGTATCTCGACGCTGTCAGAGCCTTCAATGAAACGGGCGTCATAAACATCCATGGTGCGAATGTTCTGAAGACTTTCCAGCGTTCCAATCGCCGCCGTTTTGTTCCCATTCTTGTCGGTTACGTTTATCGAAACATCAAGAAAGCCGCCGGCGGATAAAGCCTGGAATTCACGTACTATACGGAAAGCACCCTCGGCGGATGTGAGGCTCAAGGTGTCGGTCACGGGCAAGTAATCAGGGTGCGTGATCCGTATATCGTATTCGGTCGCCAACGTCTCGCCATTCAGGAGCGTAAGCGGCAGGTCCTCGATGGTGAACACTCCGCGGAAGTCGGTCACGCCTGCGTACAGTTTGTCCCCGTATTGCAACACCACACTGGCCTCTTCCACAGCGAACGCTGCATTGGTGAGATGCGTCAAATCCTGGACCATGGTGCCGTCTATCCGCCCGACCAGCGTCGTGGTCGCACGGGACAGGCGTAGGTCGTTCGTCACCGGGGATGAACCGATCTTTATTTCCTTGGCGGTCGTAGCATAGTCAGGGGCAGAAACTTCTAGTGAGTATGTGCCGGGAGGCAGTGGCAGGACGTAGTTGCCGAACCGATCCGAAATTACGGATGAAGCCGGGGGGGTGAACCGCAGGCCGCCGAAGTCCGCGGACGTGATAGTCACACGTGCTTCCGGCAGCTGGACAGGTAGGTAGGTGAACGGGTCGTGGGTGTCAGTAATGGACGAAGTAGACACGTCTCGCTGTGCCGTCCCAAGGCGAGTCTGTCCAGCAGTGTTCCCGCCGCGTACGAACCCGTGGATGTCCCCTGTGATAGCCGGAAGATCAGCGTTCAGGGTCCCGGTTTCGTTGGGGACAAGCTGCAACGTTTTGTTCACGGGATACAGGTCAGCGCTATCGCCGCCGGAGACCAGCTTTGGTGACGGGGTCCACACGTCGTACATACCCGCCGGGAGGTTGTTGACGATCGCCGTCCCGTCAGGCCCGGTAAGCACTTCTTGCTGGACACCCTCTGAGGGCGTGCCGTTCACGCCACGAACGGTGACTGCAACGTCCCCGACGCCGATACCGCCGTACGTAGATGAATACAGGATAAGCCGCAGTGATGCGCTATCCATCTTGAGATCGAAATCCAGCGCCTGATCGTTACCGTCTGACAGCGCAATCACTGCTTCAGAAGTTTGATATCCGGGTGCGGTTGCGACTACCCGGTAACCGCCGGGCGGGAGATCCGTAAGTGCGTATGCGCCATCGCCGCCAACCTGTGAACCGGCAATAGAACGGTTTGTGCCGTCGAGTCCACTCAGGCTGACGATATTCACACTGGCACCGGCGGGAAACCTCTGCCCGTCCGGCCCTTCGCCGGTCACAATGCCGTTTACCGCTGAGGGTGCCGCCCTCAGGAACACCTCCCATGCGATGTGTCCGGACACATTCATTTGCTCCGTAAATTTTGGGTAGGTCGGGGAGTCAACGGAAAGGTCATATCGACCCTCAGGCAGAGCGTTGAGATCGTAGGCCCCGAATGCATCAGTGATAGCGCTGGAAACTGCGTCAACACCATCGACTTCGGTCGCCAATACCGTCGCCCCGGCGATAGCGTATCCGGAGTCTCGATTTGTAACGCGTCCAACTACGTCGAACACGTGCCGGGTACTGGGATCTCCGATTATGCTCAGAGAGAAATCTAGCCTGGTCCACGTCTCTGACTCGACTTCTGCGGACGTTGATTCGACCCGATACCCGGTGACGTTCATTTTGTGAACGCCGGGTGAAAGGCCGTCGATTCGGTAAAAGCCGAACTCGTCCGATACGCCATCGGATCCGGAATCGACATCCTGGACTCTTACGCCACTGAGCGGCAGACCGGCAGCAGAATCGATGACAAACCCGGAGATCGTGTGATCTCTATCTGGGTCGTTAAATGTGGTCGCCCCGGTGCGGGGAGTTGCGACGATGACGGGGCCGCTGGTCGCTGGTTCTGCTGTGGGAGTAGTTGAAGACGCCGGCGAAGAAGCAGGTCCCGCTGCGCTCGGCGTCGCGGGTGCCTCTATCGGATCGTCGCCACTACCGCCCGAACATGCAACCGCAAGGAGAGTTGTGACGAGAACAACCGACAGCGCAGCGGTACGGAAGAAAGACCGTGCTTCTGGCTGTCCTCGCAGTCTCATAAAACCTTGCCCGGCGTGACACCCGGAAATCAAAGACCGGGGATCTGAAAATAGGGTCCGCAGTGAAAGCGGTCATGGAGTTGGACTGATAACTTTACGGGGCATGAGGCTGAGACTCTTAGCTGGCGCGCTGACACGTTACGGCTGTTTTCTGCCGTAACGTGTCAGCAAGTGCGTTTTACGAACGGGTCGAAACCGGAAAACCCGGGAATCTACCCCCCGTGGGCGGCAATGCGCTCGCGGTCGAAATCTGTCAGGTGCGGCTGCAACGCCTCGACGATCTCGGCGAGGGTCTCGTCCGGAGATGCCGTGCTTGTGTCGACACGGATTTTCGGGCCGATGGTTGATCGGGCGACGCCCTCTTCGAATCGCTCGAGGATGGCCGGAAAGTCGGCCTCTTTTACCGGGCTGTTTGTGTGCTCCGGGTGGTCCTTCAACTCCGCCATTCGCTTTGCAAGGACTTCGGGAGTGGCAGTCATGTGGACTATGACGATCGGGTCATCGGAAATCTGCTTGAGCCGGGTCTCTATCTGCTCCGTGATCTGATCACGGTCATACTGCGTCCCGGCTAGACCGTAGCCGTAGTACATCCGGGCGTAGATGGCTTCCTCTATGTGGAATCCAACGCTCAGGTCGTCGGCGCCGCGGTAGTGGTGCACGTGGTAGTAGATGTGGTACCGGTGGTACATCTCTTTGAGCTTGGGAGTCAGGCCCAGGATCTGCTGTTGTTCCTCCAGCGTTGTGTCGTCCGGGTGGCCCGACGTGTGCGGGAGCTTGGCGTGGTCGTGGAGAAGAGAGAATGGTTCTCCGGTGACTGACTTTTTCCAGTCATTAATTTTG
>CAUZRH010000246.1:0-3274 GCA_963582115.1 Dehalococcoidia bacterium | reverse complement strand
CTCTTTGCCAAGTTTGTGATCGATCGCAAGATCGCCATTCCCGGCCCTGATGGTCTGATAGTGGAGACCGGCGGCGGCGTTCGTACGGTAATTCCGACGATGGACGGCGAACTAATGACGGCAGCGCGTGTGGCGATGGGCCAGCCGACGCTTACACCGGCCGATATACCGGTGGATGCGGCCGCGATGGGCAACCCGGACCGCGTTATTGATTACGAGATCGAGGCCGGAGGTCGCAAGCTTAAGGTCACATGCCTCTCTGTCGGTAATCCTCATGCAGTGGTTTTTCCGGAAGAGGACGTCGACGACTTCCCGTTGCTGGAGATCGGCCCGTACGTGGAGAGTCACCCGTTATTTCCGAACAGGATCAACTTTGAGATCGCCAATGTTGTCGACTCAGGCACGTTGAAGGCTCGGATATTTGAACGTGGGGCAGGGGAGACACTGTCGTCTGGAACTGGAACCACGGCGACCGCTGTAGCGGCGAAACTCCACAGGTTTACGGACGATACCGTTCGAGTACAGGTTCCCGGCGGCGAACTCAGCATCACGTGGGACGGAGAGGGTGAAATCTATCTAGAGGGTCCGGCCGTTGAGGTGTATGAGGGTGTTTGGCCCGACTAGACGCCCACTAACACGATCACTCCGCCTACAATCTCTGCTTCGTCCATTTAACCGTTTAATCAGGAATAACCATGCACATCGCCGACCGCGTTACTCAACTCCCTGAATATCCCTTCGTCACGATCTCGCGCACGATCGCGGCCAAGAGGGCCCAGGGCATCGACGTGATCTCTTTTGGGATCGGCGACCCGGACCGTGAGACGCCGGGTTTCATCCTGGATGCGCTGGACAAAGGCACCCGCAACACCCCCAACCACCGCTACCCGGAATCCGAGGGCCTGCCGGAGTTTCGTAAGTCGATGACCGACTGGTACGAGCGCAGGTTCGGTGTGAAGCTAAACCCGGAGACCGAGGCGATCAGCCTTATCGGTGCAAAAGAGGGGATCGGCCACGCAGCATTGGCGTTCCTGAATCCGGGCGACATGGCGATCATGCCGGACCCCGCATACCCGGTGTACGACGTCGGCACCATCTTTGCTGGCGGAGTCAGCTACAAAGTCCCAATGCACGAAGAGGCCGGATGGCTGATCGACCTGGATGACATCCCAACCGATGTGGCCGACAACGCAAAGGTCTTATGGCTCAACTACCCGAACAACCCTACCGGCGGTATCGCTCCGGTGGAGTACTTCAACAAAGTTGTCGGGTACGCCAAAGCGCATGATTTGATCGTCCTGCACGATAACTGCTATTCCGAAGTCACGTACGACGGATACGATGCGCCCAGCTTCCTACAGGCTGAGGGTGCGATGGACGTTGGCATGGAGTTCCACTCCCTTTCAAAGACCTTCAACATGACCGGCTGGCGCATTGGGGCAGCGGTTGGTAACGCCGATCTTGTAGAGGCGCTACGGGTGATCAAATCCAACCTGGACTCCGGCGTACCGCAGGCCGTTCAGGAGATGGCGATCGAGGCACTGGACAACCACGGCGACTGGGTAATCGAGAACAACCGGGGATATCAGAACCGCCGGGACAAGGTCGTCGAATCGTTGCGGTCCATCGGACTGGCGGTTATCGCACCGCAGGCCGGTCTGTACGTCTGGACACGGGTGCCAGAGGGTTACACTTCGGAACAGTTCGCCAATGCGTTGCTTGAAGACCGTGACATCGTTGTGACCCCGGGCAGCTCCTACGGTACGTCTGGCGAGGGTTATATCCGGTTATCGCTTACCCTTAGCGATGACAGGGTGGACGAAGGGCTTGCCCGTCTACAGGACTGGAAGATCCCGCCGCCGCCTATTAGCTAGAGATCCAGAAGGCTTGGAGTAGCCAGAAAAACTTGGCCAAATCCTCAAGAATTAGGACATCACGGCGGCAGGAACGCGTAATTGTCGTGAGCGCACAGGTCCGCAGAGAGAAAACGCTCTGGCCGGTTGAAGACTCGCTTGACGAACTTGCGGCCCTCGCAGAAGCGTGTGGTGCTGAAGTGGTGGGACGCATGTCACAGATGCTTAACAAGTACTCACCGCTTTACATCGGCAAGGGCAAGATTGATGACGTGCTGGACGTCATACAGGCCGAGGATGCTGACACAGTGGTCTTTGACGACGAACTCAAGCCGTCACAGCAGCTTCGACTTGAGGACCTTCTCAAGGTCAAGGTGATCGATCGCAGCACGCTCATTCTGGACGTGTTCGCACGACGTGCACGTTCGGCCGAAGGCAAGTTGCAGATTGAGCTGGCGCAGAGCGAATACCTGCTGCCAAGGCTTGCAGGGCAGTGGTCTCACCTTGAGCGTTTGGGTGGTGGGATCGGAACCCGTGGGCCGGGTGAGACGCAAATCGAGACCGACCGTCGACTGGTGCGCAACAAGATTTCTCGCATCAAGAAGGAGCTCAAGAAGGTTCGGGTTCGACGTGAGGGTCAGCGCAATAACCGCCGCCGATCTGATCTCGGCGTTGCGGCGTTTGTTGGCTATACAAACGCTGGCAAAAGCGCTTTGTTCAACAAGCTGACATCGTCCGAGGTGATGGAGCGCGACCAGCTTTTCTCGACCCTGGATACGACCACGCGACAGGTTCACCTGCCTTCAGGCGCGCCGGCCACGATCTCCGACACCGTCGGGTTTATATACAAGCTGCCGCCGATCGTCGTGGAGTCGTTTGGAGCGACGCTTGAAGAGTTGGCAGAGGCCGACGTGATGGTGCACGTGGTGGACGCCAATTCCGAGTACGCCGAACGACAGATCGAGGTTGTGGACAAGATACTGGACGACATGGATCTATCGCACGTGCCACGAATCCTGGTCCTCAACAAGATGGACCTGCTCACGGAGACCGAGCCTGATCAGCCGGGAGTACAGTCGCTGGACAGTCCCAGCGATGCTAAGGCACTGCTGAGCACGAATGGCGAGGAACCGGACTTTGCCACACTGGATCCGTCGCAACTCGGAGAAGACCTCCGAGGCGAAATTTCCTGCGTGGTGTTAGCGTCCGCATTCAAGGGTTGGGGTGTCGAACGGTTGCGTTCAGTGATCGATGTCGAGCTCAAAGAAGCTGCGGAACGCGCAGAGCAGGTGGCGGAAGTAGTCGGGTAGATTCCCGGGGTTCTTATCCTGAGACATCCGGCCAGCGAAGTTTCAGCCTGAGCCGTCTTCCTGTCATCCTGAACTCGATTCAGGATCTCGCGACCTGCACTCCGCCGCGTT
>CAUZRH010000245.1:0-3275 GCA_963582115.1 Dehalococcoidia bacterium | reverse complement strand
TGCGTTCCGCCAGATCCGGAAGCTCGTTGATGCAGAAGACACCACGGTTGGTTCGTGGGATCAGCCCGTAATGGATGGTTAATTCGTCCGACAGGTATCGGCCTTCGGCAACCTTGATGGGGTCTACGTCGCCAAGGAGTTCCGCCATCGTGATGTCCGGGGTCGCCAGTTTTTCACCGTATCGGTCGTCCCGGTTCAGCCAATCGATCGGCGTATCATCTCCCTGCTCGGCGACGATATCTATGGCCGCACGACTAATCGGAGCAAACGGATCGTCGTTTATCTCGGAGCCGCTTACGAAAGGCACGCGCTCGTCTAGCAGTCCCGTGATCGCCCGTACCATCCGGGATTTTGCCTGCCCGCGCTCGCCGAGGATGATCATGTCCTGTCCGGACATCAGTGCGTTCTCGATCTCCGGGATGGTCGTCTTTTCGTAGCCCAGTATTCCGGGAAACAACTTGTCTCCGGACGCGATCCGGTCCGCAAGGTTGGCGCGTATCTCGTCGCGCAATGAACGGCTTTCGTAACCGGACGCCTTGAGCTCGCCGAGCGTCGACGGCGGAACCTCAGATTTTTTTCTTCTCGGCATCGGCGTCACCTCGGACTAGTGGCAGTCCTTTATATTTAAGAATCACTCGGGCGACATAGATAGCAGCCTCGTTATTGACGCCATCTTATCCACGTCGGCCCCAGATACCCAGAGATACTATGCAAACCCGATTCTTGTAGAGAATGTACATGGGGTAAAAACCGGATTCAGACCAAGATTCTGGGTGGTTTCTCGGGCCTTGAGACACCCGACCGTGCGGAAAATGTCGATAAGAGCTAAAATACCTGTGGATATAGTGCAGATTCGCGATGGAAGGTGGGAGTATCGGTCAAGCACCGACACTCTTCATGCGAATCTCACGCCAGTAGTGCCATCATCAATAACTATCAGGGATCTGCGCCACGTTGGCCGGTCAGGCTGCATCCCTGAATAACTTAGCGGCATCTAAACCTCAGAACGGGTAAATCCCGTCTGTCGGGTTGAGCATGCCGTCGACGTACCCCTTCAAGGAGCCCGGAACGGCCGACGCTACACCGACACTTGAAACCAGCACGCCCGATTTACATGTATTTCGGAACCAGCTGTAATAGGTTGACGTACCACACAACATGACCACAACCAGACAATCCAAAGACCGACCCGAAGAATCTGAAGACCACAAACCTTGGCGAATTGACCCTAATCAGGGTTCACAGGCCTGGGAAGACTCCGAGGAGACCACCACAGGGATCCTTGAGAGCCGTGGCTTCACCGAAATCTCCCGCGAAGATGACTGGGATGCCAGCACCGATGTCGGCCGCCGAGAGGTTCAGCCTGACCTACCGCAGGCGGATGCCGACGTTCTCAACGACTCGGTACGAATGTACCTCCGAGAGATCGGTGCCGTTGATCTTCTGAACGCCAAGCAGGAACGCATCCTAGCCCGAGCGATCGAGTTGGGAGACGGTCTGACCGCCCTCGACACTGAAGAAGAACAGCGTCAGCACAAGCCGGCATACGCCATTTCAGCGGCCGCGCTCAAGCGACTCTCCGAGTTGAACGACGTCGCTAATGCGATCGCTCGTTTTATCGGCGCGCCCACTCCGGTAACACTCTCCACCGTCACGGCAGACCCTGATCTCAGGGAGCTTATCGACGGAATCCAGAACGAAGAGCTGGTCAACTACCTTTCTGACACGCTCACCATCGAGCCGGATGAAGCCAAGGCGGCGGTCGCAGAGTTATCTACCGTCTCGGCGCTTCTTCCGCAGGGCATCGAGGTTCTCTGGAACATCGACCCGAAGCTCGATGACATGGCGGATGTTCTGGAAGACCACCCGGCCGACGAGGCGCTCAAGTCTCACTCGTCGTACCTGGCGCGTTTCTACCGACACATCGAAGACGAAGAGGCTTCCTCACGACTCCACCTTGGCGAGGCGAACCTCAGACTCGTCGTCAGCGTGGCGAAGAAGTACTCAGGAAGAGGACTTTCACTACTGGACCTGATCCAGGAAGGAAACCTTGGCCTGATTCGTGGAATCCAGAAGTTTGACTACCGCAAAGGCTTCAAGTTCTCCACTTACGCAACCTGGTGGATACGTCAGGCCATAACCCGGTCGATAGCCGACCAGGCCCGCACGATCCGCATCCCGGTGCACATGGTTGAGACCATCAACAAGCTTGCCCGGACACGACGTCAGCTCGCTCAAGAGCTGAACCGAGAGCCGACTGCCGAAGAGATCGCTGAACGCCTGGAAATCACGCCCGAGCGGGTGGGCCAAATTCAGAAGATGTCTCAGGACCCGGTCTCGCTAGAGACCCCTGTGGGCGCCGGTGAAGAGAGTCAGCTTGGAGATTTCATCCAGGACCGGACTATTCCAGACCCCAGCGAAGTGGCGACCAGTCACTCACTCAGGGATCAGATCCATGATGTCCTCACCACAATCTCGGCCCGCGAACGTCGCGTGCTGGAGTTGAGGTTTGGCATCGCGGACGGAAAAGTGTGGACGCTGGAGGAGATCGGAAACGAGCTCCATGTGACACGGGAGCGGATTCGGCAGATCGAACGCAAAGCGTTGACGACGCTAAGGCGTGCCGAGTTCAACTCCGAGTTGCGCGCTTACCTCGGGTAACCAGAGGCTAACATCGGGTAATGAAACAGTGGACGTAGTCAACAGATCGGCTGTTCACGGCCAGATAGTGGACGCACTATCCAATATCCGTGAATAACGCTGTTGACGGTCCTTATGGCGAGCATTAACGTAAACTATTGTGCGTTGACGGAAACGTCGCAACGTGGCCCCGTGGTGTAGCGGTCCAACACGCCGCCCTGTCAAGGCGGAGATCGGCAGTTCGAATCTGCTCGGGGTCGCCATAAAAGAATAAAAAAAGAGCCCCGGTAACACGGGGCTCTTTTCGCGCCCGCTTCCAAACCACTCTGGGCCGTTCAGGTTACCGGGGGGTTCAGGAATGGTCGGAAAAATAATAGTGCCCCTGGCGGTCGTGTGAGGGGAGGGTTCACATATCGACGGCCCGAGGCACGTGGGCGCCTGTCAGGTTCTTTTCAGAACCCCAGCGATCGATTCAACTACCTTGACCTGTCCGGCTTGGCAGTCGTACCGGCCTTTCAAAAAGAAGGACCAGAGGTTGTATAAACTTTCTCGCATCGTCCGGCTGTTGCCGTCGGCTTACGCTGACAAATACTTTGCGTTCTTCCCGGGCGGAGGTTCCAATAAGTGAGCGTGTC
>CAUZRH010000244.1:0-3286 GCA_963582115.1 Dehalococcoidia bacterium | reverse complement strand
CACTCACACGTAGCCCGGCGCCGTACAGCACCTCAAACATCGCTGCGTCCCGAGCGCCCTCAGGGGTATCGTCCTTGTAGACGGCCCCCAGCAAGAGATCCACTTGTTCGATAGAGAGCGCCTTGGGAAGGGTGCGGCCGGGGCGAGGGGCGCGAAGCTGTTCCGTGGGGTTTTCATCGACGAGGCCTTCTTCGCGCAGGAATCTGAACATCGACTTCAATGCAGCGATCTTCCGGGCGCGAGTGCTGCGAGCATATCCGCGCTCATCAAGATCGTCGACGAAGGCTGATATGTCGGACTCACCAACGTTTGTCCAACTGCGTGGGCCGTTAGATCCCTCGAAGAACTCGACCAACTGGCTCAGGTCGTTGAAGTAGGCGTCGAGCGTATTCGACGACAAGCCCCGCTCGACGGCGAGGAAGTTGAGGAAGGAGTCGATCTGTTCTTGCACGGATTTGACGTTAGCACTCTCCTTGCAACGCACGCCCGAAGGACGATGCTCGGGTAACCGGGAATATGTGAACGTGAGGGTTATGTAACCGGGTTCTTGCGATTGACCCTCTGCCGGGGTCTACCTAGACTCGTTCTAAGCCGGATCTCCAGTGGAGTCAAAGGACTCCTCTGGGAATATATCTGGATTCAAGTGGTTGGGTCCGATGTCGGTCATTCGTCGTAGATAGAGCTGTCCCGGTCGGAGCCTCGGCAACTATGCGTTCACGCAGCCAGGTTCTCCCAAATAAAACAGAGCACAACAGACACAGAAAGATCAGATGCTTCCTCTTCTAGAGATCGAAATCCCGTTCGATCCCAACATCATCGACTCCGGTAGTTTTGTACTCGCATGGCACGGACTGCTCAGCTTCGTTGGCGTCGCCACGGCGGTGTGGCTGGTCGCTCGCTGGGCACGCCAGGAGCGGCTTGATCCGGACATGGTTTACAACACCGCCATCTGGGCCATTCTGGGCGGAATTGCTGGTGCGCGTGTTGTACACGTGGCGGACAACTGGGGCAGCGTTTACGGCTTCGACGACCCGCTACAGCTGGTAGCGGTGTGGAGCGGTGGCATCGGGTTGTGGGGCGCGATCCTTGGTGGTTGGATCGCCGGGATGGTCTACGCCAGAATCTCAAAGTACCCGGTCGGTAAATTGATGGATCTGGCTGCGCCGGCATTGTTAGTGGCGCAGTCGATAGGCCGTGTCGGCGACATTATGAACGGAGAGCACTGGAGTAAGAACACCGATTTGTTCTTTGGCTGGGTCTTCACGCACGCAAGCAGTCCCGGCGCAAGGCCTCCGAGTCGCCTGGCTGACGAGTTTGACCCCACCTCTGGAAGTCACCCGACTGTGGTGTACGAGATCATCTGGAACATGCTCGTACTTGCCGGTATCTGGCGTTTCCGGAAAAAGTTCAAACCGGACGGCTCTCTATGGATGATTTACCTTGGCCTTTACGCATTCGGGCGCTTCTGGATCCAGTTCCTGCGATTGGACGAAGAGAAGTTCTGGAACCTGCAAGAGGCGCACCTGATCGCGCTGGGAGTCATGGTTCTATCGGTGGGCTTCGTCATCTGGAAGGTGCGATTCAGGGGCAATGACGACGATCCGGAAGGGCAGTCGACGCCGGAACGCGTCTCCAGGGGACGGCTGCGGCGGGCCAGGCAGAGGAGCTAGAGCCCTTCGGCAGAGGGTCGGATGTCCAGCAGGTGCAACTCCCGCTTCGTTCGGCCCCGCCAGGTGTTGGTCCGAAGTGAGTAGATCGCATCGACCGTGTCGCTGCCGAGTGGAGCTTTGCCCAGCCCGAACCCGATAGCGTCCCAGGTCTCGGAGTCGTCGCCGAGTACCACCCTGAGGTGTCGTCCTCCTGCGCCCATGGTCCGTACCTGGATTGGGCTCAGGTTGCGGGTGACGAACACCGGTGTCGGGTTTTCCTCACCGTAGGGGCCGAGAGCCTTGATGAAGTTCCAAGTTGATGGCCCGAGATCGGAAAGGCTGACCTCTGCGTCCGCCAGTATCGGCGGTGCGTCACCAGGATCCTTGCCTGCCGCAGCTACGCCTTCCTGGATTGCGGCCAACACCTCATCCAGATGTTCGTTTGCGACCGTGAATCCGGCCGCACGGGCGTGCCCTCCCCATTGCTCAAATCGATCCGAAACGGTTGCGAGAACGGCGTGAATATCGACCGATTCGGGGCTCCTCGCGGATGCGCGTGCGTGTGTCTCTCCTAAGGCGAGTGCTATCGCCGGTTTGCCGTGTTCGCCGCTTAACCGTCCGGCGAGAGGGCCGAGTATGCCCGTCCTGAACTCCGGGGACTTCACGATCAACGCCGGGGGCAGAGGACCGTTGCCCAGTTCCAGACGGGCTGCGTCCCATGCCTCCTGGCTGAGTCGTCGTCGTTCGGTGTTCATATCGTCTACCTGCCGGGCCAGCATCATGGCCTCGGTCGGGTCGTTTGCCGTCAGCAGATTCAGGCTGGGCCCGGCCTCTCCCAATCGACCGGGGGCGTTCAGACGCGGGATTACGTTGAACGACAGGGCTTCTGTATCGAGATCGCCACCGTTTGGATGGGTTATGGAAAGCAACGCGGAGATACCAGCGTGGCCAGTATCTTGAAGCTGGCGCAAACCCTCGGCAACTATTATCCGGTTCTCGCCCTTGAGCGGGCCGACGTCGGCGACGGTGCCGAGCGCCGCCAGCGCTATGACGTGGCCGGGCCAGTGTTGGTCAGATCTTGAGTAAAGGGCCTGAGCGAGTTTGAACGCCACTCCTGCACCGGTAAGACCTTCACCGGCCCCGTGTTTGCTCAGGTGCGGGTTCACGAGCGCCAGGGGGCGTTGTAGCCCCGGTTCGACGATGTGGTGGTCCGTGACGATGACGTCGATGCCGATCGTCCCTGCGAACGACACTTCTTCCTCGTCGTTGGATCCTGTGTCTACCGTAATGACAAGCGACACGCCGTCGTCAGCAAGTCCGCCCAGCGCATCGATGTCCAATCCGTGGCCTGAACCGTCTCGTCCTGGGATATGTGCGACGGCCGTTCCAGTCAAATCTCGGATTGCGTGTAGGAGCAGTGCGGTGGCGGAGAGACCGTCGACGTCGAAGTCGCCATATACGGCGATCGTTTCCCGGTTGCCAATCGCCCTGAAGATCCGGTCCACCGCTGCTTCCATGTCTGGAAGCTCAAATGGGTCTCCAAGTCCGGTCAGCTCTGCCTTCAGGAAGGTAATTGCGTCATCGGAGTTTCGGAATCCGCGATTGTGGAGCAACCGAGCCCCCAGTTCACCCGAGCG
>CAUZRH010000243.1:0-3302 GCA_963582115.1 Dehalococcoidia bacterium | reverse complement strand
GAAACTGGCCCGGCAAGAGGGCATTTTCTGTGAACCTGCCTCGGCAGCTTCCGTCGCAGGATTGATCAGACTGCCTGAACTTGGAGTATCTTTAGCCGGTCGCACCGTTGTGTGCATTTTGACCGGTAACGGATTGAAAGATCCATCCACCGCGGAGCAACGAGCTTCGGTGGGGTTGGAATACGTCGAGCCGGAGTTTTCTCAGTTCGAGGCGCTCCTCAAGGGCGACTCATAATCATTCATCTCAATCACAGATACAGGTCTACAGTCACGGAAACTTCATATGGCTCCAACAGAACTCAAGGGTTGAGACGCGTTTGTACGAGTATTAAGAGGACGCGTCCCTGTGAGTAATCTTCCCCTGAATAATCTGGAGGTCAGCATTGAGACCTTCGACAGCGTTGCCCAAGACTGGGAGCGGCTTCTAGTTGAGTCGTCAGACCTCTCGCCGTTCGCTACCCCGGCCTGGCAACAGACCTGGTGGACCATGTTCGGTGGCGATGCCGATCTCAAGTTACTAACGGTCCGACAGGATGGAGCAGTAAAGGGACTCGCGCCCTTCATGCGTCGTGGAAACGAGCTGTCTTTCCTTGGAGAGTCGGATTTGGTTGACTATCACCATTTCCTCCACTCCGGCATAGACGAGACCACCTTTTACGAGACCGTAATCGGTCATATTTCCGGCGTTGAGTCGCTGAACTCACTCAGGCTGACCTCGGTACCGGAGTGGTCGGTCGCGTACAAGGCGGTTCCTGAGGCAGCTCGCGCAGCCGGGTGGCAGGTTGAGGAGACGTTTGAAGACGTTTCTCCGGGCATAGAACTTGCTGACAACTGGGAAGATTATGTGTCCGGGCTCGGCAAAAAAGATCGCCACGAATTGCGCAGGAAGTTGCGTCGACTGGAGCGGTCCGCAGAGATAAAGCACGTCGAGTACTCGACGGCCGAAGATATCACCGCCAACCTGGACGATTTCGTCCGACTGCACCGCATGAGCACGCCAGACAAGGCTGAGTTCATGACGGATTACCGTGAAGAGTTCTTCCGAGCCGCCGTTACCAACATGGCCCGCGTTGGAGCGTCTCGCCTTTACTTCCTTGAGATAGACGGCAAACGGGCCGCCACCTCTATCTGCTTTGTACACGGCGACAGCCAGTTGGCCTACAACAGCGGATACGATCCGGAGCAGCGAGCGCTTAGCGTTGGCTTGCTCAACCATGCAATGACAATCAAACTTGCCATCGAGAACGGGATTCGATACTTCGATTTCCTTCGTGGCGATGAGTCCTACAAGTATCACCTTGGAGCCCATGACCGTTCCCTCTACAACCTGGTCGTTACCCGCGGCTAACAGCCCCGGGTTCCCAGAACTTCCAGACGCTCCGGAACTTCGCGTGGCCGTCCTGACGGTCCACGGTTGTCCCGTTGTCCGCGCCGGCGAAAAAGATGCCGGTGGTATGAACGTATACGTGCTGGCGACGGTCAACGAACTGGCGTCACGGGGCGTCAAAGTAGACGTATTCACCCGATCGCACGACCCGTCCGATCCGCAGGTTATCGAGCTCTCACCGGGCGCTCGTGTCATCCATTTGAAAGCCGGGGCGATCAGGCCGGAGAAAAACGGCGTCTTTGATCTCCTCCCCGAGTTCACAGACCGAGTCGCCAATTTCGTTGACGAAGAAGGTAATGAGTACGACGTAATCGTGAGCCACTACTGGCTGTCCGGTCTTGTCGGCGAAAAGTTAGCGACCCTATGGGCGCTGCCGCACGTCACCAGTTTCCACACCCTGGCCGAGGTCAAACGACGGGCCCGACCTGGCGAGGTCGAGGTTCCGCAAAGAGCTTCCGGCGAACGCCAGATAGCTCGAAATACGGACAAGATCATCGCCTGGAGCGCGCATGAGCGCGATCTGCTTGCGGAGCTTTACGGCGCGAACAGGGACAACGTCCTGATCATCCCGCCGGGCGTCGACACAAAGATGTTCCGGCCTCACGACAAGCTTATTTCTCGTCAAAAACTCGGACTGCCGAAGACCGGCAAGATACTAATGTACGTCGGACGTGTCGAGCGGCTTAAGGGGATCGAGATTCTCATCCAGGCCGTCGCAGGAATGGAGGAAGAGGACGACGTGACGCTTCTCGTGATCGGCGGAGACGAAATAGATACAGAACGTCAACGGCTCGGTGAGGTCGTGGATCGCCTTGGCATCACCGAGCGCGTGAGGTTCCTGCCTTCGGTGAAGCAGGACCAGTTGCCGGAGTACTACTCTGCGGCTGACGTCTGCGTGTTCCCGTCTTACTACGAAAGTTTTGGTCTGGCGGCCCTTGAGGCGATGTCGTGCGGGACGCCCGTGGTGGCATCCCGGGTTGGCGGACTACCGTCAATCGTCAAAGAGGGCGAAACCGGCTATCTGATCCCCTCACGCTGCCCGTCTGCATTTATTCAACGCATCGAGATCCTGATCACAAACGATCACCTCAGGACGATCATGGGACGTGCCGCACGTGAACGAGCCTTGCAACTTGGATGGGGCGTCGCGGTAGACCGGTTGATGGGCGTGTTCTGCGGGTTGGCCGAAGAACGAGTCCTTGGATCGCTGGCTATCGGTAACGCGTCCGGAGACCCGGCCGCGGACTAGACACACGGGCGGGTGCACCGCTCGCTCCGCCGGAGTCCTTACTCGATAAGGTTCTTCTGGTACCAGAGCTGTTCGCCGACCTTCTTGAACCCGAGGTCTTTGTAGATGCGCCGTGCGGACAGGTTCTCGCCATCCACCTCAAGGTCGATCACACCTACGCCACGCTCCCGCAGGTGACGCAAACCGGCGGCTATCACGGCCGATCCAACACCACGCCCACGCTGGTCTGGTCGAACGCCGGTCATCTCGATCATCCCTGAGATCTCGTCATCACCCTCGGAGACGCTCGTCCACACATATCCGATCACGTCGCCGTTAACGTCCTCGGCAATCAAAATGTCGCCCGGAGCACCCCTCATTGCGACGTACCCAGCGATCTGCTCCGGCGTGTTCGGTGCAAACCCGAACGAGCCCTCAAACGCGGCGTTCTGCACCGACGCCAGTGACACCTCGTCGCTCCCTGATTCAAAGGAGCGCAGCGAGACACCGTCCGGCAAAGGTCGGTAGTCTCCCTCGAGGTAGGCCGGGGCGGGGCGGTATTTCAACTCGTTAAATGTCCGAATCTGGTCGTACCCGGCCGCCTTCATAAAGGAACTTAGCGTTTTATTTGAGTGATGCACGTTCACCTGATGTACCGCCACTCCGGCCGCAGCGCCACGCGCCTCA
>CAUZRH010000242.1:0-3303 GCA_963582115.1 Dehalococcoidia bacterium | reverse complement strand
TGTACCCACTGGCCAAATGTGGTCTACACGATAGGTACTATCTCAAGCCGCCGACTAGCGAACTTGCCTTTCACACCCTGCGAAAGGAATTGGCTCCACAGAGATCCGCTCTGGTGGTCGTACATCACGAGCGCGTTCGTGATCAGTTTTCCGGAAACACCAAATGTGTGTTCCTCGCCGTCAATCGTCCGGGCATACCCAATGCTGGTAAAGAAAAGCGGTCACCACGTGACGGCTATGGTAATCCCTCGAACGATGTCGTTGACCACTTCCCGACCACTCAAAAACGGTAGCGAGTAAGCACGACTGTCTCCGTTTATCGAAACGCCAAGCACGGGCTCGTCATCGTCGTAACTGGTCGCTTCAGCGACGCTGATGAGCTGCGGATTGAGGATCGCCGGAATACCATCAGGCGGTAGCGGGGTGACGATCTCAAGCGTTCTACCAGGACCATTTGGAGCGCCCGAGTTGGCGTCGGCCCCGGCTTCTCCCGCATTTTCGAGATTCAAAGGATCAGAAGGAAACAGGATCGTCTTTCTGTCCAACAAAGCCGTCTGCAAGACTCCCGGCCCGCCCATCACGAAGAACAAGACCACGCCCAGGACCGTCAAACCCATGAACAAATATGACTTCTGTATCTTCAATTGAGCCTCATAACTCCTACAAAATCTGGATTTCAGGCGGATCCGTCGTGCTCAACCCGCCCGCACGCTTCGCAATTACATAACGTCGTTGCTTCTTCATCTGCCTACTTGGATGTGCAGAGATGCCATCACGATTCCCACGTAGATCCAGAACGCCGCTAGAAGAGTTGACCGGGATTACGGCCACTGCGCCACTCGACGCGTTAGACCGGCGCTCCGGTGCTAAAATCGGTGCCTTCGCCTATGTACGAGAAGACCGGAGAATCGTGATTTGACCGATTACTCCAGCTTCTGACCGGCGATAACTACTGGAACACTCAGCTCGAACCCGGGATCCCGCACATCCGCATCTCGAAACTCAACCTCTCGAACTTCCGAAACTATCCGGACTGCACGCTTGAACTGGACGCCGGGATCACGGTATTCCAGGGTCCGAACGGGCACGGCAAGAGCAACCTGATGGAAGCCGTGTACCTGGTCGCCATCGCCAAATCGCCCCGTTCGTCATCAGACCGAGAGTTACTTGGCTGGAACGTCGTGCAAAACGGCGGCCACGTACAGATCGCCGGAATCGCCCGCGACAACGAGCTCACAGTCCAATCGCAGATCGATTTCGACGTAATCCCCAAAGCTCCGGAGCCGGGTAGCGGCGGGGCAAGGCCAGCGCCATCTATCAAGAAAGAACTGCGCGTCAACGGCGTGCAACGTCCTGCTTCCGAGTTCGTTGGAGCCATCAACGTCGTCGCGTTCTCGGCCGAGGACATCGAGCTGATCACTGGCAGCCCCACAGTCCGACGGCGCTATCTCGACATCCTGATATCGCAAAGCGACCCGCCATACCTGAAGATGATCCAGCGATACGGTCGCGTGGTGACGCAGCGCAACCACCTCCTGCGACAGATGCGGGAAGGCCGGGTAGGCCCCAGTGAACTCGAATTCTGGGATGACCGGCTGGTCAATGAAGGCGCTGCGATCATCGAACGACGAACCAACGCAGTGGAGCGACTCTCAGAAGAAGCAGCCCCCAGACATTTGGCGCTTTCCGGAGGACGCGAGCGGCTTGGCGTCCGATACCAACCCCGGATTTCAGCCGTCGCCGAAGATGGCCCAGACGAGATTCCCGATTCCACGGCTGACCTGATCACCCTAATGCGTGGAGCACTGGAAGCGGCCCGTCAGCGCGAGGTCGGACAGGGCGTCACAGTCATTGGCCCTCATCGGGACGAGATCGCCCTCAGCCTGAATGACGAACCCGCAGGCGCGTTCTCATCCCGCGGGCAAGCCCGCACCATCGCACTCGCCCTTCGCCTAGCAGAAGGCGCTTTCGTAACCGCCGCCACCGGCCGCACTCCCATCCTCGCGCTTGATGACGTCCTATCAGAGCTAGATGAATCACGACGCAGCCTGGTGATGGAAAACGTTGCCCCCTACGAGCAGGTCCTAATCACCACTACCGACTTCGATCGCGTGGAAGATCAGTTCCTCTCAAACGCCACACGTATGACGGTCGAATCCGGCAAGGTTACCCATGACGCCGACTAAGCTCTCGTCGACGATCGGCGACGCAGCACGGATCATGAAATCGAGCCGATACGTAGTCGCCATGACCGGTGCCGGTATCTCCGTCGAGAGCGGCATCCCGCCTTTCCGAGGTCCTGACGGCCTCTGGACAAAGCACGGCACGCCCTCTGGCAACGGCTACCAGAGCTTCCTAGAAGACCCGGCGGCGTGGTGGGAGCGCGAGATGGAGCACACCGTAGAACCCTGGGTCGCAGAACTACGCCAATCGGTAAGAGATGCCAGACCAAATCCCGGCCACAATGCCCTGGTCGAGATGGAACAGGCCGGGTTCGTCCGATCGCTCATAACCCAGAATATCGACGGCCTGCACTCGGATGCAGGAACGCAAAACATCGTCGAAATCCACGGTTCACGAAAATTCCTGCGATGTGTCGAGTGTGAAAACCGAACACCCCGTCCCGATCTGTTCCCACGACAGATCGCCGCCCCGTGCGAACTCTGCGGAGGTCAGGTGAAGTACGACTCGGTGCTTTTCGGTGAGCCGATCCCGCCAAAAGTTCTGGAGTCTGCCCGCGCCGAAACCGATCTTGCCGACTGTGTTCTGGTGGTAGGCAGCTCGTCCACAGTCCGCCCCGCCGGAGGGCTTCCCCGAATCGCACATGCCAACGGGGCGAAGCTGATCGAGATCAACATCTCGGAAACACGCCTCACGTCGGATTGCGATGTAGTGATCAACGCGCCCGCCGCCACGGCTCTTCCTGAGCTACTAACCGAACTACAACGCCGCACAAGCTACCCGGCTAATTAGACTCGCTCCGGGCTGCGCTACAGAGTAGTATTCCCGTGCGCGCCGCATGGCGACCACATCAGGCAATAAAACGGGGTCACATAGATGTCACTTCAGGACGCACTCCAACACGAGATAGACACCTATATCGCAAAGAACCCACGGTCGCAGGAACTCAACGTAGAAGCGTCCAAATTCCTCCCGGGCGGCGATTCCCGCAACTCCATCTACTGGCCGCCCTACCCCGCATACATCGTCGGCGGCGACGGAGTCAAAATTACCGACGCCGACGGCAACGTCCGCACGGACTTCATCAACAACATGACGACCCTAATCGTCGGCCACCGCAAC
>CAUZRH010000241.1:0-3307 GCA_963582115.1 Dehalococcoidia bacterium | reverse complement strand
TGACTTACAGAAGCAGGGGGCAGGCGGCCCGGCGGGCGGGTGATGTGGAGATTACTCCACGTGCGACCAGGCTCCATACGAGCCCGTCCGAGTGTGCACCGTCTAGGCGAACAATGCCGTACTGGCATGGTTCTATGCTGACCGTTGTCCCCGTGCTGTCAGGTACGGCAACCATCGTTCGACTTTTATTCTGAACAATTACTGCGGTCACGTCGTGATCCCCGAACTTATTAACGAAAAATCGTCACCGAGCGTCGCCGCCTCAGTCTTAGCCGGACAGGCGTCGAATCGGTGTAACTACTAAGTTAACCGGTGGGAAGCCGCATGGACATGAGAGACAGCCGTCAGCGGGAGATAGGCGAAAGGTCAGCCCGCGCTGACACCTGAGGCACCTTTCTATGAGCCAATGGGCGCACCCAGATATTTTGCGGTGTGTAGTGGGCGTTCTGTACGGTATTACCCGGCTACGCGACGCCTAGGTCGGCGTCGTCCGCGTTTTGGTTCGCGGCCTGAAGTCGGGTCAGGAGCGAGTGTGCGTGTGCCGTTTTTCCCGTTGGAGCGTGATAACCCGGCAAGCGATGGCGATGTCTCCGCCACCTGGGCCACGGTCTTTTTGCGTTTCCGTGCAGGCTTTGCAGATCCGGGCGCTTTTGCGTTGGCCTTGATACCGGGCATCTTCGCAAGGAAATGTCCCGTATGGGACGCGCCAACTGACGCTATGTACTCCGGGGTTCCCTGTGCAACCAGTTCTCCACCTCTTTCACCAGCCCCTGGACCCAGATCGATGATCCAATCAGCGTTTTTGATGAGGTCCAGGTGGTGCTCGATCAGGATCACGGTATTGCCCTGATCGACCAGTCGATGGATCACGCGCATTAGAACGGCGCAGTCCTCAAATGACAGGCCGGTGGTGGGCTCGTCCAGTATGTACACCGTCTGTCCGGTGGATCGCTTGGACAGCTCGGTCGCCAGCTTGACGCGCTGCGCCTCGCCGCCGGAGAGGGTAGTGGCGGGTTGGCCGAGCCGCATATAGCCGAGTCCGACATCAACAAGTGTCCGTAGTCGGTTCATGACCGGAGGGATGTTCTCGAAAAGTTCACAGGCCTCCGTGATCGTCATGTCCAGCACTTCGGCGATGCTGGCGGCCTTGAATTTTATCTCCAACGCTTCACGGTTGTACCGGGCTCCGTCGCAGATCTCACACGGTACGGTGACGTCGGGCAGAAACTGCATCGATATCTGGACGTACCCTGCGCCGCCGCAGGATTCGCAGCGTCCGCCCTTCACATTGAACGAGAACCGGCCCGCCTTGTACCCACGGGCGCGGGCCTCTGGCATGCTTGCGAATAACTCACGTATGGGCGTGTACGCGCCGGTGTATGTCGCAGGGTTTGAGCGCGGCGTCCGTCCGATCGCTGCCTGGTCGATATTGACGACCTTGTCGACGTTCTCTAGCCCGAGTATTTCTTCGTGTTTACCGGGCCGGTCTTTAGACCTGTAGAAGGTCTGGGCCAGTTTCTTCTGAAGGATCTCGTTTATCAGGCTGCTCTTACCTGACCCGGATACGCCGGTGATGCACACCAGTTCCCCGAGCGGGATCTTGACGTCGACGTCTTTGAGATTGTTTTCGGCTGCGCCCCGGATTTCGATGAATGTCTTGTCGCCTTTGCGACGTTTCTCGGGGATCGGGATCGATTTTCGGCCCGACAGGTATGCCCCGGTCAAAGAATCTTCCGAAGCCTTGATGGCGGCGAAGTCGCCCTCGGCGATGATGTGACCGCCATGTTCACCCGCACCGGGGCCTAGGTCGATGATGTGGTCTGATGCGCGCATCACGGCTTCGTCGTGCTCGACAACCAGAACGGTATTGCCGACATCACGCAATCGCTGAAGCGTCGTTATAAGACGATGATCGTCCAGCGGGTGCAGACCGATAGACGGCTCATCGCAAACGTACAGCACGCCCATGAGGCCCGAGCCGATCTGCGTGGCAAGGCGAATTCGCTGACCCTCGCCGCCGGACAGGGTCGATGCCGTTCGGTCCAGGCTCAGGTAGTCGAGTCCGACCCGCTCCAGGAAGCTTAGTCGGGCCTCAATCTCTTTCAGTATCTGATCGGCGATTGCCTGTTCTCGGACCGACAACGGCTCTTTGGCCGGGCCGGCGTTTTCAGACCCTTTTGGCCACTTCCCACTACGGGCGGCCTCGATCCACTGGAGCGCTCGCTCAACAGATTGCTTTGTTACTTCGATGATGTTCATGCCCAGCACGGTGACGGCCAGCGACTCCGGCTTGAGCCGGAATCCGGAGCAGTCGACGCATGGACGTTGTGCCATGTAACGCCCGACTTCGTCACGGACGTTCTGGGACTCGGTATTTTCGTGGCGTCGTTCCAGATGCGGAATCACGCCCTCGTTACGCATCCGCCAGCGATACGACCGCCCGGATTTCGTTGTGTGGAGGACATCGATGCGTTTGTCGTCCTCCCCGTAAAGGACAAGCTGCTGCTGATCCTCGGTCAACTCACGGAACGGTATGTTCAACGAGAAGTCGTAGTGATCGGAAACGGCCTCCATGACGGAGAGTCGTTCAGGAAGCAGTTCGCCGTTACGTGACCAGGGTTCGATAGCGCCTGTACGTATAGAGAGGTTCTGGTTGGGGACCACCAGATCCGGATCGACCTCAAGTCGGAAGCCGAGGCCGGTGCAGGTGGCGCATGCGCCGTATGGCGTGTTGAAGGAGAAGTTGCGCGGTTCCAGCTCGCCGATACTGAGATCACAGTGGACGCATGCGAATTTTTCCGAGTAGACGATGTCTTCGCCGCCGTCGATCGAGATTATTACGGTGCCGCCGGCAAGTTTCAGCGATGTCTCGATTGAATCAGAAAGACGCCCTACCTCGGCGTCAGGGCCGGTAACGAGTCGGTCTACGACGATCTCGATGTCGTGCCATCGGGTTTTGGCGAGCTTGATCTCCTCTTCGAGAAGCATTACTTCGCCGTCCACGCGTACGCGTACGAAGCCTTCGTTACGGGTGTTATCGAACACGCCCAGGTGCTCACCCTTCTTGTGGATGATGATCGGGGCGAGGACCAGGATTCGTGCACCCGCTTCAAGTCGCATTACGGAGTCGGTGATCTGTTGGACGGACTGGCGCGCGACCGGTCGTCCGCAGTTGTGGCAGTGAGGACGTCCGCCGCGAGCAAACAACAGACGGAGGTAGTCGTATATCTCCGTGACGGTCCCTACGGTCGACCTCGGGTTTCGTGAGACACCCTTCTGGTCGATCGAGATCGCGGGGCTGAGCCCA
>CAUZRH010000240.1:0-3319 GCA_963582115.1 Dehalococcoidia bacterium | reverse complement strand
TGCGTTGACCATGATGTTGTCCACGTAGACGTACCGCAGCAACCGGCTCTCGTCGTCCGTATCATCACCGTCGCGCTCCAGCGTCACGGTGGCTCCTTCCACCCAGTTTTGATTGGTCAGTTGTGCGGTCCGGAAGTAAAATTCCCCCGGCACTCCTACCGAGACGCCGATATAACGCACCGTTTCGGTGTCGTTATTGATGGTCACCACGATTGTGTTGCCGTCCACAACTTCACTAACCCGCGCCGTGACGAAAATGGTTTCTGAATTGCTGTCGCCGCGCGAAAATACTAGGGGGCCGACCATCGACATCAACAGTCCAAGGGCCGCTAATATCAGGAGTACACCGCCTGCGCTCTTCAACCAACTGCGGCCCTCCTTACCAACGTTGCCCCTGAGCGCGTCCCGTTCGGATAGGGCAATGTCGTACTCAGACGGCCCCGGGTACGCAAACTCCTGCAGATCTTCATCGAAATCGTTGCCGTCGCCATCCATCAGGACTTCGTCCGCGATCAGTACGTCGTTAGGCGCGGGAATATCTCCGAACTCGAAATCCTGATCGGATTCCTGATCTTCATCTTCCGTTTCTTGATCGTCGGATCCGTCGTATCGATAAACCATATTGAGGGGCGAACGCTACCTTTTAGCCGATACGCGTCGGCTGCAACCCATTCTGGATGCGTTCTCACTTATATGAAAGGCACAGTCGTAGCGACAGGCGCGCGAAGTCGCGCTATTACCTCCTGTCCGCCATCCTCATCTAGCTCCGAGTACCACGACGCTAAATACAGAGTCTTCATCATGACGGAGACTCTCTAGATCGGGCAGGTCGGTCGGGTTCAGAGCTGCTTGAATCAAGTGTTCTCAAACTTAACGCGTTGACTGCCCGCCTGACGAGACGTACCATTTGAGACTAGATCCACGCTGCGATCAGTTTTGCCTCGGTAATCGAGTGCGACATCGCAGCCGGTGAATCAGCGGGCTTTTTCAGAAAGTTGCTGCTGTCACTCCCGGCAAGGATCGCCCGGGCCCGGTGACAGTTGCAGACACAACGCACCGGAGGGACTACCGGGTGGCATACGCCTCAGCTCTACACTGCCGTGAATGCGGTAACGAATACCCAATTGCACCGATACACGTATGTGAATGGTGTTTTGGGCCTCTCGAGATCACTTACGACTACGACGCCATCAAAAGCGCAATCAGCCGCGAGAAGATTAAAGACGGCCCGCTCACGATGTGGAGGTACGCAGACCTCCTTCCCGTAGACGACAAGAACGCGGTAGACATCGGCACCGGCATGACGCCACTGCTCAAGGCCGACAATCTTGGCCGAGAGCTCGGCATCGACAACCTGTGGATCAAGAACGACGCGGTCAACCCGACTTACTCGTTCAAAGACCGCGTGGTTTCGGTTGCGGCGACAAAGGCACTTGAGTTTGGCTTTGACACGCTAGCCTGCGCCTCCACCGGAAACCTTGCCGGAGCGGTCGCAGCGCACGGCGCTAAAGCCAACATGCGCACTCTTGTCTTTATCCCGAGCGATCTCGAAAGAGGAAAAGTCGTCGGCGCCGCCATATACGGACCGACCGTCGTCGCTGTGGACGGCAACTATGACGACGTGAACCGGCTATGTAGCGAGCTCGCTGACAATAACGACAACTGGGCGTTCGTAAACATCAACATGCGCCCTTACTACTCAGAGGGTTCAAAAACCCTGGGATACGAGGTCGTAGAGCAGCTTGGCTGGAAGGCCCCGGACCACGCCGTGGTTCCGATCGCATCCGGCTCCCTGTTCACCAAGATCTGGAAAGGCATGAACGAGTTCGCAAGCCTGGGCCTGATCGACGACGTACGCACCAAGATGCACGGCGCACAGGCAGACGGCTGCTCGCCCGTTGCGCAGGCTTTTGCCGATGAACAGCTTCACGTAAAGCCGGTCGTCCCAAACACAATCGCCAAGTCGCTGGCCATAGGCAACCCGGCTGATGCGTACTACACGCTCAAGATCGCGCAGCAGGCTGAGGGTTCGACCGTGGGTTCCACCGCGGATCCGGCGATCGTCGAAGGCATCAAGCTGCTTGCGCAGACCGAGGGCATCTTCACGGAGACGGCTGGCGGTGTTGTGATCTCAAACCTGAAGCAGCTGGCCGCTTCGGGTCGCTTCCAGAAGGGTGAGTCTGTGGTCGCTTTCATCACGGGTAACGGCCTTAAGACCCTTGAGGCCGTTGAGCATGAAGCCAACCCGATCAACATCAAGGCAACCATGTCCTCCTTCGAAGAGTTAGTTTCGGTTACCCCGAAAGACGAATCAAAGGTTGGCAGCTAGGCCCAATCCATTAGCAATTTTATCGGCCTGTTCCGGAGGACAGTTGTCGCCGGATCACCCGAACGGGAGTAGAAGTCACGTGGCAATCCGAAGGGTCAGACTAACTTTCGAGGGCACTCAGATTACGGACCCCGTGATCTACCAGATTGGAAAAGATTTCGAGATCATCACCAACATCCGCCGGGCAGAGGTCCATTCAGATGTGGGATGGGTGATCCTGGAGCTTGACGGGTCGGAGGCGGAGATAGACATGGCCCTGGCATGGGCTGCAGGAAAGGGCGTTCGAGTAGACCCGATCGCAGGAGACGTGTTAGAGGGCTAGACCCTTTAACGTGATTTAGCGGTTAGTATCTGTCCGGTCCTCTACGTAATAATTGGCATCAAACAGTTCACGAGTCCGTAATTCCGGACCTGGATAGAGACATCAAGGGAAATTGATATGGCAGTAATGGTCCGAATTCCGACTCCACTCCGCCGCCTGACCGGCAACGCCGACCGCGTTGAGGTTGAGGCCGACACACTTCAGGCTGTGGTCGACGCGCTGGATAGCGCACACGCCGGTATCAAGGAGCGCATCTGCGGCGAAGACGGCGAGATCCGACACTTCGTAAATGTTTACGTGAATGGCGAGGATGTCCGTTACCTGGACGGTCTGAGCACCCCGACCAAGAGCGGTGACGAGATCAGCATCGTTCCCGCGGTGGCCGGCGGACGGTAGGCAGTTCCGGGATGTGATTGAGCAGGGGCGTCCTCATGGGCGCCCCTGTTTTTGTTCTGGCTAATTTTCAGAATCCCCGACCCTGACGAATCCCATGTCCGAACATCGTAAGATCGCCGTTAGGGATAGTTATTTTCTGTAGTTCGTGGGTTATAAGCCCTGTTCAAAAGGGACATCTCCGGGAGGACGACATGACACCGAGGGAGAGACGAGAGCGGGCAAAACGCAAAGCTCAACGGGGTCCGATTTATGAAGGAATCGGATTTATTGTG
>CAUZRH010000239.1:0-3368 GCA_963582115.1 Dehalococcoidia bacterium | reverse complement strand
CCCGCGCCTACAAGGGCTGAGGTGACGGACGTTGCTAACGCCGTGCTTGACGGTACCGACGCAATCATGCTGTCTGCCGAGACCTCGGTCGGCAAGTATCCCGCAATCGCCACTGCCGTTATGGCAGAGGTGGCGTTGGAAGCAGAAAAATCTCTAGACCGGGAGGCAATTGCCGATAGACGGCGAAGCGGAGTTCACGGGTTGGACAGCGCAATTGCTGACGCCGCTGTGACGACAGCGGACAGCGTTGGGGCGAAGGTTATCCTCGCTTTCACCGAGTCCGGAAGTACAGCCGGTCGTGTGGCCGGCTTCCGTCCAGGAATTCCGATAATCGTCATAACCCCAGACCCCGCGGTGGGACGTGGGTTAGCCCTTCGATGGGGGGTGACAGTCATAAACGCGCCACGCCCCAACAGCATCGACGAGATGTTCAGACAGGGGTCCAAGGTGGCGCTTGATACCGGACTAGTGAAGGAAAAAGAACGTGCAGTCGCCGTGATCGGAGTACCGATCGGTGTGCATGGAAGCACGAATCTCTTGAGGGTTATCGACCTCCCGGAGCCAGAGCCAATCGGCTAGTTCCGGGGATCACACGCCCTTCTATCCCGATTGTCTACAAGGTCAATCACTTCAATCTTTGGAGCCGGGACTTCTGAGTCCTGAGCGCAACCGGCCAACGATCTCCGCGGATGTTGGCTCATGTCCGTAACAGGCGGCGTTAAATCGCTCCGTCATCAGTTCCACCGGCGTCCCAGGCAAGGCTGCTGCCATCGCCGTCTGGACCTCATTAGGGGTGTGCCCTGACTTCAGCGTCATACCACGGCCGGTTGCCGCCTTCAAATAGCTGAAGTAGAGCTGGAACACCTCGGAGATACCCGGCTCGTCGGTCGGGAACCTCCGTTCCAACTCAGACTTCTGATTTCGTCGCATCCAGCCAGGTAGCAGCCTGCCGAGAAGACCGGCCATGTCTCTACCTGCATCTGCATCTCCGCGTACCGATTCACGGTCATCCTCGAAGCTCTTTCGGCGTTTCGCCACGTAGCGACGGAACGTAATGTAAAGAACGAAAACAATGGCGAGTACGATGAGGATCGCAAGCGGAATACGCATTAACTCGATCACGTTGTCTAACACCGGCGAACCACTTGCCCCGCCGTCAACTATGGCTGTGGCGTCATCAGGATCAACCGGGAGCGCGGAGCCGTCGCTGGCGGGGCGTGGAAGCGGGCCGTCCCCGCGCAATTTCCTCAGGAACCAGATCACCCCCGTGGCGATCAGTGCAAACGGCACGGCGACGATGATAAGCACCCAGGTAGCAACAAACCCGATGGCGTTCCCAACGGCCCGTATAGCATCGTTGAATACGATCGCAGCGGCGGTGATGGTGATAGCGGAAAGAAGAATCCCTCCAACTGCCATGGTCATGAAGCGTCCCCAGAACGCCGATCCTTTCTTCACATCCCCGGCCGCCGAAAGGTGGTTGACCGCCATCCCGGCCAAAGTGCTGGCAAAGAATGGGAGGATCAAGAACCGTGCGTCCACATCGTTATTGGTCACCTGCTCCGTCAGCATCAATATGCCAAGCAAGGCAGCGCCGGTGTAAAAGATCGACCGCTGGTCGCTCTCAGGCTCATCAGAATTCACGAGCGATGCCCCACGTAGCCATGCGAGGAACGCAACCACCAGAGCCATGATCGTGCCGCCCACCGCTTCTGCGGTCATGTCCCCACCGGCGAGCGCGATCGGCCAATCAAGATCTAATCCCGAGCTTCCACCAATCACCCGTACGGTCGGCGCCATGTAGATCACCGGCAGCCCGACTATCGCCTGAACCAGTGCCAGCGTGACCATGTCCCCTTTGGCACCGCCAACGACCCAGTTCGCGATCATCGATATGCCCATGATCGTCATCACCCCCAACCACGCCAGAGGAGCGCCATCCAGGCCGACGACCAGCGCAGCGACGGCTGCGAAGGCAAACACGCGGGCGCTCTCAGACACCCAGAGTGAGATCAGAATCAGTTGTCCACGTCCATCACTCACAGGCGCACATCCCAACCAGAGAAACAAGCCGTGATACCTACCGGTAATCGGCCAGAGGTTCGACATCGAAAGATCACGTTAAATCCTTCGCCTGTCAAAGCTGGTATCGGCGTGACCCAGGCTCACATTTCTCTCAAAATCGTCGTCGGCAAACGCCTCACCCACGGTCGGTACGGGCATGGCAGCAACCGGGAGATCGAAGCGTTCGCCCATATCCTCTATCGGCACCCGTGAGGTCCCCTCCGGCACTTCACCTTTGCCCACGTAAATCCCACGGATCGGGTGACCTGAGATCGACATCCGATCCGCCACTTCAAGAAGATCAGGGCTCATCACAGCGGAGATGATGACGACGGTGGCCCCGTAGGGAACGGCCCAGTTCGCCTCGCGCTCCAACAACCGATCAATCCGATCCGGAGCCACAGGGCGGATCATGGCAAGCGCCTCCATGATCGAACCCAGTTGGCCCGGGCTTGCGGACGGGGGTATCACCATGCGACTGCCAGAACGAAGAGCTACCCCGTTGGTAACTAACCCAACGCGGTGCCCCAGTTCCATGGTGCGGGTGACTATCGACCCGGCAGCCACGATCGCACGCTCAAGCAAGCGCGGGGAGTATCCCGTGAACAGGTACTCGGTGGTCGACACGTCCATCACTACGACGGCGTATTGCGTCACGGACGGATCAAATGTGCGAACAAGTACCTGCCGGAGCCTTGCCGTTACCTTCCAGTCGATAATTTTGATCGGGTCCCCAGGTATGTAGTCCCGCAGCCCTCTTGGACGATTCGGATCGTCCCACAACGCCGTCACAGCGCGGTTGTCGCCGATAGGCCTCCCGGACGGCAGCTCAAAATCAGGCAGTTTCACGATACGCGGATACACCAGCACACCAGCACTCGGGGGAGCGACGGTGTCGTGCCTTGGGAACATCCCAAACAGGTCTCCGGAATCGAGCACCGCCGGGCCCAGTTGGTGATATCCGCGACGCAGTGCCTTCACGCTGTATCGCATGTGGACCCGTTCATACCAGGCCAGATTTATCGACTCCCTCAGTTCAAGCGCCAGGCGACTACTGGCGCGACCCAACCGGGCGTCCTTTACCTCAAGGCCAATCGGGATGTTGTCCGCTATACGCAACCACGGCATGGGAAGTGGTTTTGCGTTGGTTACCCGGATCTCTATCTCGAACTCATCGCCAACGAAAACAGGATGCTCCGGCAAGTCCCGCTCGTACACGACGTCTTCCAGCGAGAGTCGACTCCAGATCCTGGCGCCGATCACAATGATGAATCCGAATACCCCGACGATCAGGATGAACGGCG
>CAUZRH010000238.1:0-3384 GCA_963582115.1 Dehalococcoidia bacterium | reverse complement strand
TCACCCGACGGAGTCAGACGCCGACGAGAGTGCACGGGCTGTGGACTACGGTTTACTACCTACGAACGGGTGCATACCACCCCACTACTTCTCGCAAAGTCTGACGGACGCCGGGAACCATTCTCAACGGAGAAACTGGAACGATCACTCCGGCTTGCATGCGCCAAACGCCCCTTGGAGGTTGGAGCGATTGGCAAGATAGTTACAGATATCGATTCCGAGTTGCACCGTCTCGCAAAGGCTGAGGTTGAAAGCCGTGTCATCGGAGAGATGGTGATGGAACGGTTACGGGAATTAGATCGCGTGGCGTACATCCGCTACGCATCGGTATACAGGGACTTTGAGGACCTGGATACGTTCGCCCAGGAGGTCGAGGCGCTTCGTGATGAAACGTCCGACGGACCGAAACCGCAACTCAGGTTGATTGAAGACGATGTACCTAGACTTGCCAACCGTGGCAGAAGACGAAGGACTCGCAGGGCGGCCTCAGGAAATTAAGGCTTCACTGCAAATCAAGCCGCTCCCAATGGCGGGAGCGCCGATACCGGGAATAAAGGGAAAGGAGGATCCGATGCGCTTAGCGCGACGCCGGTCTGCCGGCTCAACAACACTCCGGCGCGATCGGTTCCTCAGATCTCCCGATACGCCGAGCGGGCGAAAGCTTATAAAGCTCTTGTAGGCCCCGTTTGTGATCGATGACCGGTCACAAATTTCCCCGCACCATCAGATTGATGAAGATTCGCTCCCGCCATGCGGTAGCCCATACCTTCCACCAGACCGACAGCGACCAGACCAGAGTTCATATACAGGAATAGCGAATGAGCACGGACACCACCCGCAACGGACACGACACCTCAGCAACCACGACAGAAATGCTTGCTGTGTTACAGCAACGCGGCCTTATCCAGGACATCACCGCTGCGGCAACGGTGTTGGGGATCGCCGGGGCTGCCGATAATCCCGATCAAGAAAACGAGTTCACTCCGGCGGTCATCACCGATAACGCCAGCGTTGTCCTTGAGAAACGGTATCTGGACAAGGACAACGCTGGCGTTATCAAAGAAGACGCTCAGGGAATGTTTCGGCGGGTGGCCGGGACGCTCGCCGAGGCCGACCGTTCATACGGCCAGACGACCGAGCAGATCTCCGAAACTTCTGAACAGTTCTACCGGATGATGTCCAAGCTGGAGTTCCTACCGAACTCTCCGACGATGATGAACGCAGGAACCGGCGTAGGTACGCTCTCAGCCTGTTTCGTGCTTCCCCTGAAGGACAGCATGGAGGGGATCATGGGCGCGGCACACGACGCCGCTATGGTTCAGAAATTTGGCGGCGGCACCGGGTTCGCTCTCACAGACATCCGCGCTAAAGGCACGCCAATCTCATCGACCCACGGCAATGCCTGCGGGCCTATCGCCGTGCTGCGGCACCTGTCTTCCGTATCCACGCTTGTGACGCAGGGCGGAAAGCGTGACGGCGCAAACATGGCTGTCATGAACGTGCACCACCCCGACATCCTTGAGTTCATCGACTGCAAGACGGTCGAGGGTGAGATCCACAACTTCAACATTTCTGTCGGCGCGACCGATGAGTTCATGCAGGCCGTCAAGGCCGGAACTTCATACGCGCTCAAGTCCAAAGAACGCCCAGCCGACCCGGACAGCCCGATGGTAGAAGTCGGCCGACTGGACGCCCGTGAGGTCTTCTCCAAGATCGTTTACGGCGCATGGCGAAACGGCGAGCCCGGCATGATCTTCATGGACGAGGTAAACCGGAACAGCCCGGTACTCCACCTGGGCGAGATCACCGCAACCAACCCCTGCGGCGAGCAGCCGCTTCTGCCGAACGAGTCATGCAACCTGGGCTCTATCGACGTGTCCAAGTTCATCGTCGAAGACGCAGACGGCAATAAAGAGATCGACTACGACCACCTTCGGAAGGTCACGCGACTCAGCGTCCACTTTCTGGACAACGTGATAGACGCCAACAAGTACGCCGTACCGGCCATCGAAGATATGGCTAAATTCACCCGCAAGATCGGCCTCGGAGTCATGGGCTTCGCCGACATGCTGGTGGAGCTCGGCGTTCCCTACGACAGCGATGAGGCGATCGAGATCGGCCGGGCGCTCATGGCCTTCATCCGGGCCGAGTCCGACCAGGCGTCCATCGACCTTGCGGTCGAGCGCGGACCGTTCCCCGCCTTCGCAGGAAGCAAGTACGAGACCGACGGCGACCCGCACATCCGTAACGCATGCCGCCTGACGGTTGCGCCGACCGGGACGATCTCGATGATCGCCGGTTGCTCCAGCGGTATCGAGCCGATCTTCTCGCTAGCTTTCAAGAAGCAGAACATTCTGGAGGGTAAGACCCTCTTCTATGTAGACAAGAACTTTGAGCGTATCGCCCGTGAGCGCGGCTTCTACAGCGAAGCGTTGCTGGAGCACCTGTCTGACGGCGGATCGCTGCAGGACCGGGACGACGTTCCGGAAGACATCAAGCAGTTGTTCCACGTGGCTACGGACATCAATCCGGAGTACCACGTAAGGATGCAGGCCGCCTTTCAGGAGAGCGTAGACGCCGGTATCTCCAAGACGATCAACTTCCCGAACGATGCAACGATCGACGATGTGGAAGAAACCTACCTCAGGGCGTGGGAGCTGAAGTGCAAGGGCATCACCGTCTACCGCTCAGGTAGCCGTGACAAAGAGGTCCTCACGACCGGCACCACGGACAAAACTTCTGCCAGCGATGCGGGCAGCGAAGCTCCTGTGGACGCCCGCGTGATCCCGCAGTTCTCGGTCCCGCGAGACCGGCCCGCATCACTGAACGGCGTAACCAACCGTATTCGCACCGGTCGTGGCCCCCTGTACGTCACGGTCAACGTCGCAGCAGACGGTCGACCTTTCGAGATGTTCGCTACCCTCGGCAAAGCAGGCGGAAACGACGCTGCGATGTCGGAAGGCATGTCACGTCTTGCTTCGCTCGCCCTCCGCTCCGGTGTGGACCCGGAAGAGATCGTCAAACAGCTACGCGGCATTACGGACGTCCCGGTGTGGGACAACGGAGACCTGATTCGGTCAGTACCGGACGCCATCTCCCTGGTTCTCGACCGTGTCTCTAACTCCGGCCTCATGCCGAAGGGTGCGATAAGCGATTCAGAGACAGCGCAGATCGGTATGTTCGATGCGCCGGAACCGACCGACATCGGCCTTATCTCTACACGAGAGGCCAAAGCGACAGAAATCGTGAGCGAGGCGACACCCGTCCCGTCCATGATCGAAGCGTTGACGGCAGATCTGTGCCCGGACTGCAACTCCAGCCTGGCCCACGAAGAAGGCTGCGCAAAGTGCTACTCCTGCGGCTACAGCAGGTGCTAGATCCCAA
>CAUZRH010000237.1:0-3387 GCA_963582115.1 Dehalococcoidia bacterium | reverse complement strand
GCCCTGGTTCCTACCAAAACGAACGTGACACGACCCGTAATATCGAACGGGCCGAGAAAAAAGGCGAACCAATCCCGGATACGCCTCGTCACTGGCTCGGTGCAGACCAGTTTGGTCGTGATGTCCTGACCCGTCTCATGAAGGGTGCACAAATCTCCCTCATGATCCTCGCCATCGCCGCAGGCGTTGGCATGATATTCGGTACCGTCTACGGGCTAGCCGCCGGGTATTTTGGAGGATGGACGGACGAGATCCTAATGAGAGCACTGGACGTGTATTTCTCAATCCCGTACATCTTATTAGCGTTAGTAGCGGTAATTGTGTTCGGGCAAAGTGTCGTGATAATGATGGCGTTGCTTGCGCTTCTTGCGTGGCCGCCCTTCGTTCGAAACGTACGTGCCGAGGTGTTGAGCCTCAAAGAGCGTGACTATGTGTCAGCAGCCCGGGCGACCGGTGCTTCAGACATCTGGATCATGTGGAAGCACATCGTTCCAAACGTGATCAACACCGTTATCGTGATCGCAACACTGCGTGTGGGCCAGCTGATCCTTGCTGAAGCTATTCTTAGCTTCCTTGGAGCGGGAGTCCCGCCACCCACCCCGACATGGGGTGCGATGGTTGCCGAAGGCCGCGACTACATCGGATCAGCCTGGTGGATCTCGTTCTTCCCGGGAGTCATGATCTTCTTACTGGTAATGTCGCTGAACTTCATCGGTGACTGGTTCAGGGACAGGTTCGACCCCCGGCTCCGAAACCTTTAAGCCAACGGCGCAAGCCTGGTGGCATAAAGAACGGTAATAAAAAGAGGGCCACGCCATTACGGCGTGGCCCTCTTGCTTTAGGTAACGGATTTAGCTGTCCGCCGATGGGTAAGTAAACGATCCTGGTGTTGTGCTTACTCGGTGCATTAAGTCCCACTCACCAGCCCCCCCGGTCCTGTCCTTGTTCGGCATGCCCAGTGTCATCGCGTTAGATATCGCAGCGCGTCACGTTAGACCACCTGCAAATCAGTCCGATGTATAGGGCACCAGCGACCCTCGGCACAAGACCAGTGAGTTGGCGATGACTATCGGAGTTCGGGGTCTTCCAGGGTCCTGATGTAGTTGATCAAGTGCCATGTCTCGTCGTCCGATAGCGCTTCAGAGACCGGCAACATCGCAGTACCTACCACGCCAACACGGATAATTTCGAACAGTTCACCCTGGGTGTGTAATGGGACGTGAACCGGGAGACTGGCCGGCGATGGGTACAGAGACTCAGCGCTGGGACCGTCTCCGCCCCCTCCATCTCCGTGGCAAGAGGCGCACACCGCTGCATAGGCCATCTGGCCGATAGAGATAGATTCATCATTGGGCACAAAGGGATTCGTTTGTTCTCCAATGCTCACCGGGGCGAAGAACTGTACCCACACGATGAGGCCAGCCCCGACCGCGCCCGCGGCCGTCCCCGGCCCCATGAACAGCGCACCACGCCTTTCATACCAGCCTCCAAGCGGGACGCCGACTGAGAGCAGCACAACGCCGATCAAGGCGATCTCCGCTCCCAGCAACACCTGTCCAAGGTTTTTATCGGGTTGTATGGCGTCACTGTTAGAGCCCGCACCTGCAAGCACTTCGAATCGGAACGCGGCTCGGGCGTCAAAGCCGCTGAGCCGCATCACATCGGCTTCGACCTGCCACACACCCACCAGAGCGATCAAGGCATCGTCCAGAATCCAGACACCATCGCCAGCGTTCTCAAGCGGTATCGGAAGTTCTCCCAGGTCCTGCTCCAGGAAACTGAGTCGAACTCGCACATCTGTGGCGTCGGTTACGGGAACGCCACGGCGATCCGTCAGCGTGACGCGCAACTGATTACGCCCGGTCTTAGCGGGCTCCACGGCGACAACGATCGCCACGTTCTCAGAGATCGTGTCGTCAACAAAACCATCCGGCAGCCCCCTGCCCTCCCGGGCGGCGACTTGTCGAGCCGGTTCCATGCTGGTCATCAATCCGGCAAGCAGCAAAACGAATATCGCAATCGTCGTCTCCCCGATGACTGTTCGAGTCAGCCAGCGGCTAGCGTTGTCGTCACGAGACAATCGACCGCGTATCCAGCGATGGTTGACCAGCGCCAGGACCAGTAAAGGCACTATTACCGCCAGTTTCACGATCAACGTGATCCCGTAAGGCACGCCCAGTGAGGGGATGGTCGTTACCTGTGCCCATGCGCTGAACACTCCGGACACGGCCAGAACGGCAGCGCCAATGATCGCCACTACCGAGAATCGGGGTATCGCCTCGGTCAAGAACTCCCTACGGTCGACAGACTCGACACGCCTGAGCACCGGCAAAATCGCCAGCGCCAGGTGAAAAAGTCCCCCGGCCCATATGGCCGCTCCGATAAGGTGAAAGAAGTCCGATAGCTGTGCCGGAAACGCCAGATCCGGTGTCGCACCGGCATGGCTGACAAGAGTGATGGGCACGAGCACAAGCAGTGACGCCCCGAGCGCCGTATAAGCCGCATAATCACGCTCAACCGGGTCAACTACTCCCGAAGATTCCAGAACTGCGCTCCGGCGAACGTAGCGAACAACCAGAGCGACTGCCAACACCACAAAGAACCCGGCGCGCCATAACCACGAATGTCCCCAGTCTGTCTTAAGCGTGTCGCTGAGCGGGTCGCCTATCGCACCGACCCATGAAACATCGAAGGTCGAGCCCGACTGCGAAAGCAACTGGCCCACGGACGAAACACCAAGGACAATCATCCCGCCCAGGTAGAGCCACCCCACGCGTCGAGAAAGTATTGCGGACAATAGTCCACCGCTAAATCCGCTCGATACGGGGCGCCATACGGCCAGTTCCAGGACGAGGCCCCCCGCAAGGGAAAGGGCTCCCAGCAGAACAAACCATCGAAGATACGGTTCTTGTGGATTGGATATGGCGGACTGCGCGGGCAGATCAAGTTCGCCGGAAATCGGTTCCCCCACGGAGAACAGGAACGATCCCCTAACCCGGTGGCCGTCGACGGTCGAAACGTTGGCCCAAGACACTGTGTAGGTCCCGTTCTCAAGGGTTGGGAGCGATACGAAGACCGACTCAACGGGGTTGCCTTGCGTCGACACATCGTCGTTATCGACCGAATCACCCTGCGCGTTCAGGACCCGGATATCGGCCAGGTCAGGCTCAATCCCCTCGGAAAACCAGAGGACGATGCGCTCCGGCGAATCAGGGAGTTCTGAGTTTGGCGCTGGCTCGGCCCGGCTCAGATTGGCGTGCGCCGCGGCATCTCCCTGTGGCGAAGCCAGAAGGAAGAACACCGCGGCCGCCAGACCTATTAGCGGCAGCAAGCGTTTCCTGAAGGCCCTGCCCGTGGTTAAAGAGGTCACCGTCGTCTGCCGCGCCG
>CAUZRH010000236.1:0-3395 GCA_963582115.1 Dehalococcoidia bacterium | reverse complement strand
TCGTGATGAGTGAGGTAGGGCTGGACCACCAGGAGCAGTCCCCCGACCGGGCCATGCAAGAGCGCGCTTTTCGCGCACAGATCGGCATAGCTCACGAGGCGAGTCTTCCGGTGGTATTCCACATGCGAGAGGCCACCGCCGACATGCTGCGCGTTCTGAAAGATGAGCGTGTGGCAGACCTGGGCGGCGCTGCACACTACTTTCAAGGCAGCCACGACGACGCCACCGGTGTGATGGATCTTGGCTGCTACATATCCCTAGCCAAACCTCTGCTTCGCCTCCCCGAACTACAGGAGGTCGCTACAGATGTACCGCTTGAGTGGATCGTCCTGGAGACAGACTGCTATCCGCAGCCGTTCAAAGGCAAGCGCGAAAAATGGACGGAACCGAAGGATGTGCCGATGGTGGCGGCAAAACTGGCGGAGCTAAAGGGAATTCATGTCGCCGAGGTAATGGAGACCACGACATCCAACGCCTTGAAGATGCTGCGACACAGGGCAGACCGCGTCTCGGCCGTTCTCTAAGTCGCCGATTTCGCCCCTGCCTCTCACCTGCACCCGAGCCAACACGGGCGTCTAACACGCATTCATGAAATACACCCCGGTGATTCGCACTGCGAAGAGCGACCGGGCACTCGTATAATTTGTTCTTCGCGCCGAATAACTCGGTGGGCACAACCGGGAGGTACGAACCATGACGACGACATGTCAGGTCGCTTTCAAAGAATGGGCCGTCACGATCGACGCCCTGGCTCGTGGCGAACAGATCGTCATCCTTCGGAAGGGCGGCATCCACGAACGGAACCTGCAATTCCAGATGGAGCACGACCGTTTTCTGTTCTTCCCGGGCTACCTGCACCAGGAGCCAGAACTTCTGAAGCCTGACTATAGATCCAGGCTAACTCCCGTAGAAGACCAGCCTGACCCGGCTTGGGTCACTTTCAGCGTCTACGCAGAGGTCACCGACGTGGTTGAACTTCAGACCTCAGATCTTGAGGTTTCTGAAACGGACGATATTGCGGCGGCACTTGAGCCGTTCCACATCTGGGCACCCGGGTTCGCCCTGAAGCGCGCCCACTGGAAGCCCCGTCACCCGCTCAACGCCATACTCATGCGCTGCTACTCCATCGGAACGTCGGCGACGATGCCGGTACTCCCGGAATACAGCGGCTGCACTTCATGGGTAGACCTTGATTCAGAAGTGCCGCTCGGTGATATGACGCCGGCCCTTTACGACGCCGATTATGAACAGCGAGTGTCAGAGATCAAAGCCGTACTTTCCGCTTCTCCAGCAACCGCCTGATACCGGTCCTAGGACCCTCCTCATCTCCCCAAATAGAAAGGCCCAATCTTGAAATACCGGACCCTGGCCGGAACCGGCCTCAAGCTATCTACCATCGGCTTCGGCGTGTGGAGCGTCTCCACCGGCTGGTGGGGTGCCGTCGACAAAGACGCCGGTGAGGCGTTGCTCAACCGGGCATTTGATAGCGGAGTGACCTTCTTCGACACGGCCGATACTTATGGCGAGGGTTACGGCGAAGAGATCATGAACGACGCGCTCTCCGGGCATCGCAAGGAGATCGTAATCGGTACCAAGTTCGGGTATGACTTGGATGCGCCACGTGAAGGCCACAAGGAACGACCGCAGAAGTGGGACCCGGAGTTCGTTGTGGAAGCCTGCAACCGCTCACTAAAGCGACTTGGCACCGACTACATCGACTTCTACCAGGCGCACAACGCACGACTGTCCGCAATCGAACAGGACGATCTGTTTGACACGCTGGACGGGCTGGTCAAGTCGGGCAAGGTTCGGTCGTACGGGATAGCCGTCGGGCCGGACATTGGCTGGGTTGAAGAGGGTGAGTTAACCATCCAGAAACGCCGTGTCCCTGCGCAGATCATCTACAACGTATTCGAGCAAAAACCTGGTCGCCGCTTCATCGAAGTCGCGCAGGAAGAGGGTATCGGCGTAATCAGCCGGGTACCTCACGCCTCAGGCCTGTTAGACGGAACTTACACCCGCGACAAGCCGATCGTGTTCGACCCCGACGACCACCGCACTTACCGCAAGAAGGAGTGGCTGGAGAAGGGTCTCAACAAGCTGGACAAGGTCCAGTTCCTGTTCGAGAACAACACCGGTACGGTCGCACAAATAGCGATTCAGTTCGTTCTGAAGCCTGAGATTGTGGCATCTGTACTGCCGACCATGACCAGTGCTGATCAGCTTGATGAGTTCCTCGGAGCGGCGGAATTAGCCGATGTTCCGGACGAGGAGAACACGCGGCTGATGGAGCTGTACGACGACAACTTCGGTCAGGGTCCGCACGACCTGATCAAGTCCAGCCTGACCAAGTCCGGCTACCGCGACTAGGCCCCAAGCCCCGATGGGGCGCTTATCTGGATAGTCTCTTAGACGTATTGGCGTAGGTCGTAAATCGATAGCGCTGGCTGCGTCAGGGATCTCAGCATCTCAGCTCGACCGAGCTTAGTCCTGTGTCGCTACGCCGCCGCGATTTCGGCGACCTCTACGGCCTCTACGACCTCTGCCAGGACGCCCGATTGGCTTTTCTTTATAGGCCCGTTTTAACTCTTCCTCCAGCATGGTGAAATCACGCTGAGGGATGATGTGGAGCATCCCTACGAGTGCGAGTGGCCACATTTCGGGCGGCCACTTACGGACGTACTCAAGTCGAGGTCCGATCTCCATCCCATCGACCCATTTACCTTCAGCTACCACGACATCCGCACGCATCTTTACGCGATGCGGGAAGTATTCCGCTTCGCTGTGCGTGGACCAGATACGCTCATGGTCTTCAAAGTGGTCTGAGGTGAGCGTCGTGGTCGCAGCGAACGCCCGCCGGTCAGAGATGTAGAAGATCATGCGATCTTCCTCAGACATGCGTACGGCCTTCCGGCGTTGTCGCGTGTCCACACCCTGAACACCAAACTCAAGGTCACGCGTGGCCTTGAAGTTCTCTTCGGTACAGGAGAGCAGCCAGTAGGTCTTGCCCATCGTTCTCCGCTTGCGGCAGGTGTGTTGCGTGGCCGGTGCGGCCATCGCATCGGCAATCCTAGCACCCGCACCGGATGTTACGCATCCGCATGGTCAAACGGAATCCACTGGACCAAGAAAAGCCGTTAACGGTCGCCAATCGCTTGGGAGGAACGGAAAGACGCACTCACGTCCTCCCGTTCCTGGGCGTTGACCGGGGCACCGCCCGAAACGGGCCGCTGTAGAGTAAACATGCTTCCTGTAATTAAAATGCCCCGGCTTTGAGCCGGGGCATTTTTGCGTCTACGTACGGGGCACACTCAATAGCCACCCGGCCCCTACCGGTGTTATACCTTTCCATGACCGGTCCAACACTGATCCACTACCTTCATACCGAATATCCT
>CAUZRH010000235.1:0-3458 GCA_963582115.1 Dehalococcoidia bacterium | reverse complement strand
GACGCCACGTAAGCGCCGTCTTCGCCCAGCTTCACAACGGCTACCGGCGTCCCCTGCTTGCGCATTTCAAGTGCAGCCTTCTCCGCCGACCTCACATCGCTGACCTTGATGCCTGTCAGCGACTCCGCCTCGTGCTGATTCGGCGTGATCACGTGCGCCAGGCTTAGAAAATCCTCTGGCTGATTGTCTCGAACTGGTGCCGGATCCAGAACTACAGTCACACCGGCATCACGCGCCGCCCGCATGCACTCCAGCGTCACATCCATCGATATCTCTTGCTGCGCCAACAACACAGACACACTGCGCACTATTCCGCTGAAGTCCTCGATCTGTTGTGGTCCACAGGTTGCGTTAGCACCGTAAACCGGCAACACGTAGTTCTCAGCAGTGTCGTCGATAAATATCAGTGCCACCCCGGACGACTGCGACGCGTCGACGCGGGTAAATCCACAGTCGATCCCCTCATCCTCCATGGCCAAAACCAGCTCACGACCGAACGGGTCATCGCCTACCTGCCCGATCATCACCGCGGTACCGGAACGACGTGCCAGCCGGGCGACCCCCACGGCCTGGTTTGCGCCCTTCCCGCCTCCGCCGGTGGAGAAGCTGTTGCCCTCGAAGGTCTCGCCGGGATTCGGCAGACGCTCACCCTGAATGAACAGGTCCATGTTCAGACCACCGACTATGGCAATCTTGCCTCCCGTTCTGGTTTCGAGCATCATCCAAGCATCTCTCCCTGTGTGTTTTTGAGTGATTGTCTCGGTCAGTCCGAGAGAAGGTTACGGTCCAGTAGTTCTTCCAGAGCCTGCGCAACGCCGTCTGCGTCCGGCCCTGGGATCAGAGTATCGGCTGATTTCAGTGCAGTTGGATGGGCGTCACCCACGGCGACACCAAGTCCGGCCCATCCCAGCATCTCGGCGTCCCCAACACCGTCCCCAAACGCAACAACCTGCTCCGGACTAGCGCCAAGTCCTTCAAGCACGATATCCAGCGCTTTGAGCTTCCCTGCATCCGGGCTGGCAACCTCGCAAAAGTGTGGGAGTGAATGTGTCACCAGCGCACGATCTCCGAAGTGCTGCGTTAGACGATCAGCGCGGGCCCCGGTCGCCTCTGGTTCGTCCACCGCAAGGATCAAGGTGGGGCCGCCGTCTGAAACATCGTTCAGGGAGTCAACCACGCGCAACTCTTGCTCCATGCGTTGTGCGTATCCGGTCGCCCAGTCTGAAATCTCCTCAACATATAACTGGTCATTTAGAAGCATACTTAGGTGGCCGCTATCGCCGTCCAACAACTCAAGCGCTTCTCCGGCAAGTGTCCCGCCCATACGTGTGTGACGACGCACCTCGCCGGTGGACGGATCGGCCGTGACCGCGCCCTGGTAGCAGACAAGGGGCCCGTTGGTTTTGAGCTCACGTGCGAACCCGAGCGCCGAACCCAGAATCCGTCCGGTAGCGATCATCACCGTCGCACCTGTGGCCTGCGTTGCATCTACAGCCGCACGCAATCGAGTCGACAGTACCAGGTCAGATCCCACAATCGTGCCATCGATATCCAGGACAACGACGCGGTAGCCCGGCTTTTCAGCCCCGCTTTGTTGTAGGACAGATTTGTCGTCACTCAACGGGAAGTAGAGCCTTTGAGATTCTAAGTTATCGACACGCTAGCGGATCCCAGTTAGATATCAAGTGAAATATGAGCGTGAAGTTTGGTCGATAATCCCCCGCTCACCCTGTGAGTCGGAGTAATATCCGGCAGAATCTTACGCCCATATGTGCGCCGGTCACTCGCCCGGAACCAATTTCGGGCAATCCCGACATCCCATAAACAGGAGATATAGCCTTGAAGATCACGTCCCATGAAGTGTTGGTCGTCAGTGTCCCGATGGATGCCCCCCTTATGGGGCGAACATCTTCCCCTCACATAATCTTGAAACTACGCACGGACGATGGCATAGAAGGCATAGGCTGGGCGTTTCTTGGCGGCCCAATGGGAGACGGCCTCGTGAAGGCGTTGGACTCCATGGCCGAACTGCTTCACGGTGAAGACCCGACGATGCGCGAACACATCGACGGTATTGTCGACGCAGCAACATCTGGTTCCGGACCGGGCCTCTCTCATTACGTCAGGGCCGTCATCAACTTCGCCGTATGGGACATCACAGGGAAGTCACTTGGACAGCCTGTCTGGAAACTACTCGGCGGCGCACATGCCGAATCCGTGACCACATACGCCAGCGGGTGGCTATGGCGTGACTACGATCTGAACGCGCTGGAAAAGACGGCCGGAGAACTGGTCGAGCGTGGTTTCACATCGATGAAGTTCCGCTGTGGCGCAGAAGCCCGCATGTCTGACGAAGCTGAACGGGCTCGTGTGATGCGTGCCGCAGTTGGTGAAGACATCACGCTGATGGTCGACATCAACCAGGGCTGGGACATTCCCCGGGCGATGGAGGGCGCACGCCACTTTGAGGCCCAGAACGTCTACTGGCTTGAAGACCCGATCGATTACCGGGACGTGCAGGGCTACTCACAACTCGTGAACGCCACGGACATCGCGATCACCCACGGCGAGTACAACTACGGTTACGAACCCTTCGGCCCAATCGCCGACCACCGTGCCGCCGACATCTTCATGATCGATGCTCACCACGTCGGTGGGATCGATGCCTGGAAGAAGGCGGCTGATATCGCAGTCGGCGCTTTCCGGCCTTTCGTTACGCACCTTAGTCCGGAGATTGCTGTCCACCTGGCCGCCGGCATCAACGGCGTCAAGACGGTCGAATTCATGCCCTGGTCCTTCAACCTGTGGGAAAAACCGATGGAGATCAACGCCGATGGTGAGTTGATCGTCCCGCAAGGCCCCGGTCTTGGCGTGACACTGAACGAAGATCTGGTGAAATCGAACCGAATCGACGCTTAACGACAGGATCAGGAATCTGGCGGATCCCCAGAGGTCACAAGATTCACAACGCAGTTTAGAAGCGGAGAGTAATCCCTTGAAAATCGTCTCGCATGAAATCGCCTGGGTAGACGTCCCGTTGCCACGCCCGTTCGTTTCCGGCACAGGATTCCGAACGTCCGAAATGCGGCATGTTGTCTTGAGGTTACGGACCGACGACGGTATCGAGGGACTCGGCTGGGCGTTTGCACACTCCCACACCATGCTCCCGGCGCTTGGCGCAGCTATCGATGACGTTGCGACGATGATCCACGGGTCAGACCCGATGATGCGGAATGAGATCCAGAACCGTATCGACCGCGCCACTCAGTGGACCGGCGGCGGGTTCAATGAATGGGTATCGGCTGTCATCAACTTCGCTCTGTACGACATTGTAGGAAAGGCGCTGGACACTCCCGTCTACAAGATCCTCGGCGGCCGTCACACCGAGTCCGTTGCCACATACGCAAGCCACAAGCTGTGGCGCGACTGGTCGCTTGACGACCTCGCAACCGGTGCGG
>CAUZRH010000234.1:0-3470 GCA_963582115.1 Dehalococcoidia bacterium | reverse complement strand
TACCACTCCGGCGATATGTAGGCGTCCGATCCCTGGAAGATCGCCAGCGATTCGGCTGATCCGTCGAGCGCCTTCCAATGATCGTTTGCCCTGGCCATATGTCCGGTGATCGTTCCGGCGTCATCTAAACGTGCGAACAGAAGTGGCAGGTGCGTGGCCTTGAGTCCATCTGGCGACGGTGTGATCAAGGTCGCAAGCCCGTTTTCGGAGACGATCTTATCTATCGCCTCCGGATCTTCGTTCCTGAAGTAGTCAGGGATGTACATATTGAGTTCTGAACCTTTACGAGAAGTCCGTCGTCATACCGGAAATTTAGCCTACCAGTCGGATCTACTGCTGCCGACCGGCTATTCCTTCAGCACGCTGAGTAACCCGTCGGTATCCGACACTCCCCAGTTCTCCACGAACATGCCGTCCTCCACGCGCCGAAACTGCATGGCCGACCATGACACGTTTTTGCCTGTGGGTGGGATTTTCCTGAACTCGCCCCTGTGTGTGCCGCTGTAGGTCAGATGAAAGGCCAGGGTGTCGTCCTCGGCGATTATCTGGTTGATCTCGACGTGGAAGTCGGGAAATCCTGCAAGAATTTTGAGGTGATTGTCCCTGTAGCCTGCCGGTCCGTGGGCGTTTGAGGTGTGGTCAACGTAGGCGGGTGCGATGAACTCTTCCATGCGCTCAGGCGCACCCGGGTTGACCACCACATCCAGGAACCGACGAAACAGCTCTTTGTTTCGCTCTTCATCGTTTTCTACGGGCATTTATCACCTTGTTTGTTTTGGGTTCGATATGCGCAGGCTGACGGTCTCGACAATCTTACTGACGACTAGGCCGGGTTGACGTGCAGCACCCGGCCCAGCAAACTTCGCGGGCAGCCAAAACCGGCGGCGATCAAGTCCGTATTGAAAGGAGTTGTGATGCAAGTCCTAGATTCCCGCACATTTTCACGATTAATTTCTATGGGTGATCACATGCCGCTGCACGACGCGCTGAGTTAGTTCAGCGTCGCCGATTACGGAAGGTCCTCATCCCATGAGGAGACCATACCGTTGCCGCCCTTAACTGACACGAAATCCCCGTTCCCGTTCCTGATCTCTATCGGTTGGAACGATCACATTTCAGCCAATTTTTCGGACGATTTTGAACCCGGTCTCATTCCCGGCCGCGTCTCCCGAGTAGACCGAATATCGTCAATCGTCCTGACGGAGGACGGCCCTGTAAGGGCTGAACCTTCCGCCGAAATGCTGCTCAACACAGCCAGCGAACAACTCCCCGCTGTCGGCGACTGGGTCGGGATGCTCAGACGTCTGCGACATGACACAGATTCCATCGAGGCCGTTTTACCCCGCGCCTCGATGCTGGCACGTGTTCGTGGCAGTTCCGGTAGCCGTACGGCGGTCAGCAAGATACAGGTGATCGCGGTCAACGTTGACTTCGTTTTCGCAACCCACGCCGCCGTCAGACCCAGCACGTCTCGGATGGCCCGGGAGGTCTCCCAGATAGAGCAAAGCGGTGCGATCCCGGTCTTACTGCTGACAAAGGCCGATCTCGTGGACGACCCGGCCGGGGTGGTCGAACAGGTGGCAAAAGTGATGCCCGGGTTGCGCATCCATCTGACGAGCGGATTGAACGGCGACGGCATCAATGAGCTACGCCAGTACCTGACGGACAATCGGACGGTGGTGTTCATCGGCGCTTCCGGGGTGGGCAAGTCCACCATATCGAATCAGCTTCTTGGCCAAGAAGCGCTTACGACGGAAGAGGTCCGTGCCCATGACGGCAGGGGCAGGCACACCACCACCGCCCGCCACCTGATGCCCATCCCCGGCGGAGGGGTCCTCATAGATACGCCTGGGATGCGAACCTTCACCCTTCAGGGCGCGGACGACGGCCTAGAAAAAACGTTCACTGACATCGACGACCTGTCCCAGAAGTGTAGCTTCCGAAACTGCAGTCACAAGATCGAACCCGGCTGCGCTGTACAGGCGGCGATCACCTCAGGCGACCTGAATATCGAGCGCTTTGACTCGTACCTCAAGCTGGGGAATGAGTTGCGCCACATGAAGACGAAGATCGACAAGGCGGCGTACGCGGATCAACGAAGTCGAGGGCGAGATTTCGCGAAGAAGATCAAGCGAAATAAAGAGCCGAGGTAGCGTTGATCGCGCATGCCGGGCGCGCGCTAGCCTCTAACGCGCGTGACCAGTCCATCGCATCGACGGCCTCTTCGGCACGATCCAGCAACCCGTCTATTCGTCGTTGTGTACGTTCACTCGGCATATATCTCCGGATAATAAACGGGCGCGCTGCGCCTGTTATCTACAGAACGCTGTTGAGTCATTGATGTGTCGCGCAATCTGCAGTCCAGAGGGTTAACGACGGGCCCGGTGGTTTAACCTTTCTGGCACTGCCCGTACAACACTGATACCAAGTCTGGAGAACCCGATGGTCAAGCTTGCCGCCAACCTTTCGATGATGTTTAACGAGGTCGACATGATCGACCGATTCGACGCCGCAGCAAAGGCGGGGTTCAAGGGCGTCGAGTACCTGTTTCCGTACGACTTCCCGGCAGATCAGATCAAAGAGCAGCTCGGCAATAACGGGTTGAAGCAGGTGTTGTTTGACCTGCCCGCAGGCGACTGGGCCGGCGGCGAGCGCGGACTTGGCGCTCTGCCGGACCGGGTCGACGAGTTTCAGGACGGCGTCGGGAAAGCTATCGAGTACGCAAAGGCGCTTGATTGCGGGCTGCTTACTCTGCTGGCCGGTATCCCATCTGAAGGGACCGATCCGGAAAAGGCGACGCAGACGCTGGTCGACAACATCGCTTTCGCCGCTCCGCTTGCCGCCGAGGCCGGGGCCAAGTTACTGCTTGAGCCGATCAACACTCAGGATATTCCCGGGTACTTTGTGACGACCAGCGCTCAGGGTATTTCGGTTCTGGACGCTTCCGGTCACGACAATGCATGGCTTCAGTACGACATTTATCATATGCAGGTCATGGAGGGCGATCTTGCTCGCACCATCGAGCGACTGCTGGATCGTATTCCGCACTTTCAACTTGCGGACAACCCGGGCCGCAATGAGCCCGGAACCGGTGAGATCAACTACCCCTGGTTGTTCTCTCTCATAGACGGCCTGGGATACGACGGTTGGATCGGATGTGAATACAAGCCGACCGGTGTGACAGAGGACGGACTGGGTTGGGCCTCGGGTCTACTTGGTTAGAGGCTAAATCGCACTGTAGACCCGATCAGTTTGTACACCGGAAGACGAACGCTCATACGTGTGGCGGACAATTTTTGGAGGGGCACATCAGTGTCCTGAGAGTCCTATAAGAGCCGGATTTGGCAACCAGCCCCCTATTCCACGATCAAGTTTTGTATCTCAAACGTGTTTGCGAGTTGGTCGTATCACGGGGAGATACATAAACTTCTGGCACACCGGATGCTCCGGCCGTTAGATCACTCCATGTT
>CAUZRH010000233.1:0-3481 GCA_963582115.1 Dehalococcoidia bacterium | reverse complement strand
ACGAGCCCTTCGGCTGGTCACAGCGATGGACCAGCGCACGGGCCACTACCGCCGTCAAAGTGATCGCCGACGACGGGACTTACGGCTGGGGAGAGAGCGGCGCCGCCGATTCGATGAAATCGCTGGCCCCGCTCCTAATCGGTGAAGACCCAACGTTACCCGAGGCTGCATGGCAGAAGATCTATAAAGAGATCTACCAGGGGCATGGCTACGCGGGACCCGGAATGATCGCCCTCAGCGCGTTCGACATGGCACTCTGGGACATCACCGGCAAGGTCGCCGGCCGGCCCGTGTCAGAGATGCTCGGCGGCGGCTCCCGCGACCGCATCCCAGTCTACGCCACCGGCCTGTACTACCTTGAGAACGACTACCCGAATCGCATGGCGGAAGAAGCCCGTGGCTACGTCGAAGCCGGGTTCACCGGCGTGAAGATGAAGGTGGGCGGCAAGGAGTTTCTTGACGACGTAAACCGCGTTTATCACATACGTGACGTGATCGGCGAAGACATCCACCTGATGTACGACGCCAACGAGGGCTACGACGTAAAAACGGCGATCGACTTCGGTCGACGGTCCGCCGACGCCGATATCTCCTGGTTTGAAGAGCCATGCAATTCGTACGATCTGGACGCCAATATTCAGGTCCGAAACAACGTCCCGATGCCGACCTCAGGCGGCGAGGGCCGAAAGTCTCGCTACGAGTTCTCTGAAGTGTTCGCAAAACACGCTTTCGACATCGTCCAGCCAGACATCGTAAACGTCGGCGGCATCTCTGAAATGTTCAAGGTCGGACACATGGCGAACGCATATGGAGTGCAATTCAATCCGCACTTCTGGGGCACCGGAATCAGCCTGTCCGCCACCCTCCACGTTGCCGCATGCCTCCCGTCCAACCCGCCGTCATACTTACCCGAACCCTACGTGAATCAGACGGTGATGGAGTTCGACCGAACCCCACACCCGATCCGCGAAAACCTCACCGACCCCATCTTCGACCAGGTCGAAAGCCACATCACCGTCCCGACATCGCCCGGACTGGGCATAGAGGTCCACGACGATGTGCTGAACAAATATCTGCAAGGGTCTGGTCCGATAGTCATAGACCAACCAGCAAAGACAGCGTGGGGGCGATAACAGCCACAACACCGTAGGGGCGAATGATTATCCGCCCTTCACCAGGACTCCATCACGATGTGATCGCACGACAACACCCTCACCCCAGCCCTCTCCCACCAGGAGAGGGGGGCACATGAAATCCACCTGAACATCAGCAAGCAACCAGGCAGCAAGGAAGCAAACATGAAGATCACGGACGTCACACTCACCCTCTTCGCATGGGACGACATCCCGGCCACCAAATACGGCCAGCTCAGCCAGGAGTTCGCCGGCACATCCCAGATGGGCCTCGTCACCATCACCACAGACGAAGGACTTGAAGGGCACGCCTTCCTTGGCTCTGCTAGCCGAGGCGCAGACATGGACGGACAAACCCTCATTAGCTACCTGAAACCCATCGTCATGGGGCAGAACCCGCTCGACCGAGAACGTCTCTACCAGGGACTTCAGAAGAGCTACCGCAACACAACTCCCCGGGCCATTGGTGCGATCGACATCGCACTCTGGGACCTGTGCGGAAAGATCGCCGGGCTACCCATCCATCAGCTTCTCGGAAGCTATCGACAGAGTGTACCGGCCTACGCCAGTTCCGCCGTCCTCGACTCGCCTGAGGCATACGGCGAGCAAGCAGCGCAATACAAGGCAGACGGCTGGGCGGCGTACAAGATCCACCCGCCGACTGTCAGCGTCGCTGGCGACATTGCCGTCTGCGAAGCCGTCCGAGAAGCGGTCGGCGACGACTACCGGATCATGCTGGACTCCACCTGGGCCTACAACTACTACGAGGCTCTGGCGGTCGGCAAAGTCGCGGAACGACTCGGCTTCTACTGGTACGAAGACCCACTGGCCGACGACGACATGTACAACTACGTCAAGCTCCGAGAGCACATGGACATCCCGATAATGGCGACCGAGTACTCGCCGGGCGGATTCACGGCTTACGCCCCGTGGCTCGTTGCCCAGGCTACCGACTACCTGCGTGGCGACGTCGCCGTTAAGGGCGGGATCACCGCCATCTACAAGACGGCCCACCTCGCCGAGGGCTTCCACCTCAACTACGAGGTCCACCACGGCGGCAATTCGCTCAACAACGTCGCCAACACCCACGTCATCATGGCGATCAAGAACTGCGAATACTTCGAAGTGCTGCTGCCATCGGGGGCGCAGAAGTACGGACTGATCGAGGATATCGACCCGGACGAGAACGGCCTGATCTACGCATTTAACGAGCCGGGACTTGGGGCCAAGATCGACTTCGAGTTGATCGAACGCAAAAAGACGGCGGTGCTTTCGTAAGGGCGTAACTGCCATACGGCCGCACACCCTCATCTAACAACACCGTACCGGCGAATGACTATCCGCCCTTCGCCGATAACTCCACCACCTCCTGATCCGGAGGCAAAGGCATAAAAATGAAAATCACAGACCTGACCATCAAGCTCTTCAACTGGGAGGGCATCCCTCCCCGCAGGCCCGGCGACTCGGCCACAAGCCAGCTCGGACTGGTGACAATCACGACCGACGAAGGCCTCCAGGGCCACGCCTTCCTAGGCTCGTCCGCGGCAACCGCCGAGGATGATGCTCCCGGGCTTATCCGCTACTTGAAGCCACTCGTCATGGGCCAGGATCCGCTGGACCGTGAACGACTCTGGCAGGAGATCTGGACGCGCAACAGACAGGTGACACTCCGGGCCATCGGTGCGGTCGACTGCGCCCTCTGGGACATCGGTGCGAAAGCAGCCGGTCTACCGCTTCACCGGATGCTCGGCTCGTACCGGACCAGCGTCCCCGCATACGCCTCATCGGCTCCGATGGACAAGCTGGAACTCTTCACGGATGAAGTCCAGCACTACATGGAACGAGGCTGGACAGCGTACAAGATCCACCCGCCGCGTATACCGGCATACGACATCGAAGTCTGCGCCGCAGTCCGAGAAGTCGCAGGCCCGGACTTCACGCTGATGCTGGACTCGATGTGGTCGTACGACTACCCGTGGGCCTTGCGCGTCGGCAAGGCGATCGAGGAGATGAACTACTACTGGTACGAAGACCCGTTGCCCGATGACGACCTCGGGGGCTACGTCAAATTGCGGAGTAACCTGGACATCCCGTTGATGGCGACCGAGTACGCACCCGGCGGCGGCTTCACATCCTTTGCGCCGTGGCTTCAGTACGGTGCGACCGACTACCTGCGCGGCGACATCCAGGTGAAGGGTGGCATCACGCCTCTCATCAAGGCGGCCCACATGGCGGAAGGTTTCGGCCTGAACTTTGAAATGCACCACGGCGGCAACTCGCTAAATAACATCGCCCAACTCCACGTAATCATGGCGATCAAGAACTGCGAGTTCTTGGAAGTGCTGCTA
>CAUZRH010000232.1:0-3487 GCA_963582115.1 Dehalococcoidia bacterium | reverse complement strand
GGAAGTAACGGTGCCGAGCCTTTCCGGAATCTACCCCTAACCCAATGGCTGGGGTAACGCGCTCCGTCATCCCCTATGATCGTTCAGGGATGCAGGAGACAGGGGCCAAGAATAACACCGAGGGTGCCACCCCCTCAGGACACGTGTTCAAAGTGGTGTGAACACCTTTAGCCTGGCTAAATCAGGGTGTTGTTAAGGCTCTTGAAAGGCTACGCTCCAGTACGACGATAGGCACCCCGGACTTCGTGCCATTTTTCACGTACGAAATGGGACTAAAATACGTTCGGTCGTATTTGTTAACGGCATATTTAGACCATCTTGAACTTTGAATGCAGCCGACGCACACAGTCACGAATCTACTAAGAAAACAACGAAACAGGTGTAGGTACTGTGCACGGGCGGATGTTTAGGCGCGTCTTAAAATAACGGAATCGCGATATTTGTAAGGTCGTATCTGTCGAAATTGGACGAAACCCACTACGACAGATACCTGTGAACTACTCCCTGAACCTAATAAGTTACTAACCACAGAGGCAAATACCTCAGCAACGTCCACCTCAAATCGATTTGAAGAAGCGTCGCGATGACCTCGGACCCCTCGAAACGGGGACGATGGAGGAACCCTTGGGAAAAACCGATCTGGTAGTACGATTCGCCGGTGAAGCCGGTGTCGTGACCTCAGCCGAATCGCTTGCCGCAACCGCTGCGCAGGCCGGCTACCACGTTCAAACGTACGCCACGTTTCCCTCGCAAATCCTGGGCGGACCGGTGCACACGCAGGTCCACATTTCAACCTCCCCGACCCTTAGCGACGGCGACGATGTAGATGTCCTGGTTGCCTTCAGTGAAGACGGTTTTAACAACCACAAGGACGCACTCGTCCCTGACGGCGTAATCATCTACAACTCCGGAGAGTTTGACCCGCCCGGCGATTCCCACAGCTTCGGGCTGCCGTTCGACGAGATCGCCAAAGAGGTCGGAAACGCCCGAGCCTCCAATATGGTCGTACTCGGGGCCATCGCCCCGCTGGCCAACTTCCCGCTCGAAGCCCTCAAGGCCTACGTAACCAAGCGATTCACGCGTGGCCGCCCGGGTGATGAACAGATCGTAGAGGCCAACAGCCTCGCCCTCGACAAGGGCGCGGAAGCCGCCGAGAAGAGCGGATTCCATCTCACCGAGCTGGATCCGCCGGTACGGCCGGATTACGAACAAATCATGATCTCCGGCAACGCCGCAATTGCGGTGGGCGCAGTCCAGGGGGGACTCGACTTTTACGCCGGATACCCGATCTCACCAGCCACGACCATCCTCGTGTGGATGGAACAGAACTTCGTTGGCGAAGGTCGTTTCGCATACCAGGTCAGCTCAGAGATTGAAGCCATCGGCGCAATCATCGGCGCCGGGTATAACGGCCAGAGTTCGATGACCGCCACATCGGGACCAGGCGTCGCTCTCATGAGCGAGGGGCTTGGCTTTGCGTGGATGGCTGAAATCCCATGCGTAGTCGTAGACGTCCAGCGTGGTGGACCGGCCACGGGACTTCCGACAAAAACAGAACAGTCAGACCTGTTCGCCTGCATACACCCGGCACACGGCGACGCCAAGATGCCGGTGATCGCTCCCGGTTCGGTGGAAGAGTGCCTCTACGCAGGTGCGCTTGCGATCAACTGGGCAGAGCGCTATCAGGGCCCGGTGATGCTGATGACGGAGATGCAGCAAGCCGAACGATCCCAGAACATCCGGAAACCGGATCTCTCCAATATCATCGCCACACCCCGTGAGGTGTACACCGGCGAGAACGGCTACCAGCGTTACGACTCCGACGAACTGGGCCCTATGCCTCTTCCGGGTGGGCCGGGCGCTTACGTAGCGAACGCCAGTGAACACGACGGCCTTGGTGACTCAACTCACCTGCCGATACGACACGTGCGGGGCATGGAACGAAGGTTCGGCAAACTGAAGTTGCTGAACGACGGACCCTATGAGGTGGAGAACGCTGACGCAGCGATCACCCTCATGCCGTGGGGCGGCTCCAAGGGAACGGTCAGAGAGGCATATCTGCAGCTCCGTGATGAGGGCGTAGACGTCGGGTGGCTATACACCATGACGCTCCATCCTCTGCCGGAAGCGGTTACCGATGAACTGGCCCGTAAAGAGCTGATCATCGTCCCGGAACTCAACTACCAAGGACAGTGGAGCAGCCTGCTCCGTGCCGACGGTTACAAGGCAACATCAATAACCCAATACACGGGTCTCCCCTTCAAGGTGCGAGACCTCGTCGAACAGATCAAACAGGCCATTGAGGCGCATAAAGGCGGGAAGGTACTCGTATGAGCGATCGAAATCCTGAATACGACTTCAAATGGTGCCCGGGGTGTGGCGACTTCGGCGTACGACGTGCGCTTGAGTGGGCTATGCAAGCCTATGCCGGAGAGACCGAATCTCCGATGCACAACAGTGTGATCGTGGCCGGAATTGGCTGTTCCGGAAACATGGTTCACCTGGTCGAGGGCGACCAGCCCTTCGGCATACACGGGATCCACGGACGGACATTGCCGGTCGCATTTGGCGTCAAGCAGGGCCGCCCGGAGACCAACACCATTGTTGTGGCCGGTGACGGCGACTTCTTGAGCATCGGTGCCGAGCACATCGGCCCCGCCGCCCAGCGCAATCTGGACATCACTTGCGTGATTATGGACAACGGCGTGTACGGCCTGACCAAAGGCCAGGCATCGCCCACGACCGAGTTTGGTGTGATGACCAGTTCCACACCGTTCGGCAAGCTTGAGGCGGCCATGAAGCCGTTTGAGCAGTACCTGGCGCACGGTGTGTCCTTCATCGGCTCCCACTACTCGAGTCGACCACGTGACCTCGCCAAGCTCATCGGGCAGGCGATGGACCACAGGGGCTTCTCGATCGTTCACGTACAGTCGCCTTGCACGACGTACAACGACACCTTTGACCTCTTGAAGGGCAACAAGAAGGCCGGTATTGCACCCCTGGTGTACGCCATTCCTGAAGACCATGACCCATCGGACAAGCTCGCCGCTGAAGTTCTGGCCAGGGCGCCGGGCGTGCCTCTGGGAATCATCTACAAGGAAGAGCGACCCACGCTTGAGGACCTTCAGGAAGACGTGCGCAAGAAGGCACGCTCCCGTACCCCGGAAGAGATGGTTGCGACCTACTCGATCTAGGGCGACGCTAGTCCAGATATATAAAAGAGGGCCGGTCAATGACCGGCCCTCTTTTAATTTAGTTCAGAGATTAGAGACATGACCTGCTCAGTCGGTTCGTTGCTTAACGTATTCGCCAAGCATGTCTCGGAGCGCCACCCACCCCCGGTGCAACCGGGCCTTCAACGCAGAGATAGATATGTCCAGGATCTCAGCGGCCTATGTATTTGACATCCCCTGGTCAGGCGGGAGCTGAAGGCCCCTGTGTCCGGGGGATTTGCGGGTCAGGGTACTCACCGTCAAGAACCTCATCG
>CAUZRH010000231.1:0-3493 GCA_963582115.1 Dehalococcoidia bacterium | reverse complement strand
CGTGTTGTCAGACCGCAACTCGTCTCTAGTGAACGTGGCATTGGGGCGAACGGCGGCTAGATCCGCCAAAGTATTCGACCAGAAGGTGTCGAAATCCGCAGGTCGAACCGCCGTGCTGGTAAACGCGCTTGGGTCGCGTCGAGGCATCTTGTCTCCTCATAGAAACGGGTAGCCGCATCTGTCTTCGCCGGAATCGACCGGTGGACCGCTATTATGAGTGTTCAAGCGAGTCCGAGTATGTCATCGCGTGCATTAGAAACCCATATTGTCGTATCACGCCACATCTGAGAACGACTTCTGGTGTGCGTTAGATGGGCCATTCACGCGATTCCGCTTACCGATGTGACAAGGAATTTCGAGTAATCTAGGGAGCCACGATTGCCTGAACGACGCGTACTACTGATCGTCCTGGATGGCCTCGGATACAGCCGAGATCGTTTGGCTGAGCTGAAGGCTGAGGCTTGGAAGAATCTCCCACCCAGTCTTTCATCGCTCCTGTTGACGCAAGCAGAATCTGTCCTCTCACGTAACCCAGGTTCATCTGGTCGTGCCCCGGAAGAACTGGCCATCGATGCGCTTCTCCCTGTGGCGGCGGAGAACCTTCCAGAAAACGCTGATTTCGACGATGCCACTGCCCGATTGAATGCACTTGAAGCGCTTACGGCAGCATCCGCCGGGACCGAGGTGCTGCAGAACGTAGCGAACGTTGTACGGGCGCAGGCCACAAGGATGCGCTACGTCCCAATAGCCGCAAATGCGAATCACCTCGCCGAGATCAGGAATACGAACCTGACCATCCCAACTAGCGCATCAGGGCGATGGGCCGGGTTCGAGGATGTTGCCCCCCCCGTACAGGGCAACTCTGACACAGGCCACCAGCAGATAACTAATCTCAGGCTAGCGCCTCAGCTCCCATCAGAGATAACGGGTTCGATCAACAACGGCAGCTTTTTCCGAAACTCTGAAATCACCGGAGTAATCTCTCGAGCCGTCGCCGATAAGCGTCCCCTTAACTTCACATATTTACTTTCTGGAGTTAGGGGTTCTGACGGACGTGTCCATTCCGCATGGAATCACCTAGAAGCGTTCCTACGCCTTGTATTTGAGGTCCATAAGGCCGATCCCCGTCTTGTACACATGCAAGCGATTCTGGACGGACGTGACTCTCCAGACACTTCATCCATGAACCCGGTCGTTGGAGCCAGCGCTGGTTATGTCGAACTGCTAGAAGAACTACTGGGACGCTATAACGCCGAACGTTCTCTCTCATGGGTGATCGGACGGAACCACGCAATGGACAGGGACTATCGTGAGCCGAATGTGCGGGCCGATTACCTGTCGATGGTCGGCGGCGTGGCCAAGACGGTTCGTGGATTTAACGGCCTAAAGCGCACGTTGTCCAGGCTCCACAAAGACGGTGTTATAGATGGCGATTTCCCGGCCACGGCGGTACTTCACGGCGAGTCTCAACCGGTTCGCATCGGCCCAGGCGACGCATTTGTAGATCTGAACTTCCGGGCTGATCGCCAGAGGGCAAAAATTGCTTCTCTGGCCGGTGCCCGGGCCTTTCTCGACCGTGAATCGAAATCACGTGGGCGAAACTGGACCTTTGAGTGGATGCGTACAGATCTCAATTTAGATATCTGTGGCATCGCCGACTATCACCCTGAGCTTGGCACGCGATACGGGGTAAAAGCAGCGTTCCCGAATCGGCCGCACAGAGACAACCTTCTCTCACTGTTCCCCTCTTTTGCTCCCAATGACCAGTACTTGCTGGTTGGTGAGTCTGTCAAAGAACTTCACATGGGTTATTTCTTGCGTGGGCGTAGGGAGACGCCGTCAACATCCAACTGCGAGGTCAGGTATATCGTGCCGTCCTTTGGCGAGCAGGAAGGTGTAGTCAACGACTCCGATGTTTATAAAGTCCCGCCAATGCGCAGTGTGGAGATCACAAACAAACTCGTTGAGGCTATGTCCTCTCGTCGTTACCCGCTGATATGCGCCAATCTTGCCGGGACTGACATGCTTGGACATTTGCTACCTCGCCATTTTAACGCCGCAGTGGCCGCCTATGAAGCGGTTGATATAGCGCTTGCCCGTATCATCACGGTCGCCCGTGATTTTGGGTACCACGTGGTCATCACGTCGGACCACGGAAACGTTGAAGACGACACCTCAAGTCATTCCGTAAACGATGTACTGACCACGGTCGTTGCGCCTCGTGGTCGGCTCAATCCGGTGCGTCGTGAGGTGTATCAAGCGAAGCTGTTTGATGTCTCATGGACCGTGGGTAGAATTCTTGGGATAGAGGCTGATTTGAAGCGCCACATGGCTAGTTCAGGCGATGCCCATATTGGTGGGCCTGACGTTGGACGACCAATCGTAGAACCCGTTTAAAGCAACACCACTTACTCGACACCATATGCCCACGGTATGCGTGCAGACACACAAACACTCACGGCGCACCACTCACTTGACCTAAGCGCTGAGCCTTACGTACGGTGAACAAAGTAAGACGTCGGTGAACCGCACAGGGTCCATCGGGGTTCACCGACTTGACGGGGTGCAATGATTCGGCAACAGGTCCAATTGGACCGGAGTGTGTTTGCAAACCGACAAAACAGCTGGTCGAGAAATCGACTCAAATAGCCAGGCATCTGCCGTTGAAGAGAAGTCCAGATACGCGGAAAACGCCATCAGCGATCGCACGGAACTTGTTGGCCGTGTTGCAGCAGGATTGGCGCATGACCTCAACGGTCCCATCGGCGTAGTACTAGGATTTACGCAGCTGGCGAGAGAATAATTAGAATCTCTCCCCCTCTCTGCAAGGCGTCCGGAAAGCTGGGCAAGAGCGCCGGACTTGGCGTCATGATTCCGCACGAGAATGTGGAGAACCTCACAATTGCGTGCGGAAGTGGTTGAGACGGTCCAGAAGGGTGAGTTTCGCGTCTACGCTGTCGAGACCATCGACGAAGGGGTGGAGGTTCTTACCGGTGTCGCAGCGGGCAAGGCAGGGGCAGACGGAAGTTACCTAAAGGGAATGGTCAACGCCCTCGTATCAAAACGTCTCAGGCAGATGGCTGAATCCATGAAGTCATTCTCGGCATCGTGATTCTCTGTCCCTGACTTCTGCCGGGATGACTCAAGTAACTGATACAGGTCACCACTCGTAGCGACGCCAAATCCGTGGCACGATGTACGATCGGAAAATTAATCACGCGGTCATGATTGAATAGCAGGCGAAATCAGGGTGTTGAGCGATAGCTCCAGATCTCCAGTCGAGTGCCCTGAATTGAGCATCGGTCAATGAACCGCCTGAATGCCAGGCTCCGCTCCACCAGCTACGGCTGGTGGGTCGCCATTGCCGGATCGTTCAACATGGCGTTGACGTCCGGTCCAACCTTCCACGCGCAGAGCGTAATCTTCGCCGCCGTAGAAGCCCAGACAGGTTGGAGCCGAACGCTTGTATCGGGCGTCGGGACATTTGGCCGTT